>CAVGPE010000094.1:0-8950 GCA_963631065.1 Ruminococcus bicirculans (ex Wegman et al. 2014) | reverse complement strand
AGTGAAATAGGTACAGCAACTAGCGGCGGAACAAGCAATTACGCCCAAATCAGTATGAATTATTCTAAAGCCCCTGTAACCGCATCCGGAGACATAAGGGTACTGATTAACTGGAAAAGCTATGCGACTGTATCAACGAGCAGTGCGAGATTCGCCTATCTGTTCTCTAGCGGCTGCACAACTATGACTTCCGCTCCGAAGCTGCCTGCAACCAATCTTGCGGATTACTGCTACTACTCTATGTTCAAGGGCTGTACTTCGCTTACCGCAGCACCGGAACTGCCGGCGGAGACTCTTAAGAACCGCTGCTACTATGAGATGTTCAAAAACTGCTCCAGCCTTTCAAGCGTAACCATCAAGGCAACGAGTGCGGAAGATCATTCTTCTATGGGCGGAGTTTATGCTGCATTGAACGAATGGCTCAGCGGAACCGCCGCATCGGGAACGGTATATGCCCCGGCAGCGACAATAAGCAGTGACGGTACAACAAACGCTCTGTCCGACTATATTCCTTCCGGCTGGAGCGTACAGACCTCCAACTAAGCCACGGCCCTTCCCGCAAGGGAAAGGCAAATTGACCGCAGCGGCGGCGACCCGGAAAGTCGCTGCCGCTTTTTTGTCGTTTCTTATCGAAATTTTATGTTTCCGTATGTAGAGCTGCCGAGGGTTATGTCGCTGACGGACAATTTCGACAGCCCCGTGGCGGGTTGGTGCAGGATATTCAGGAATATTGCTAATTTTGCACAGACGCAGGGCGCGCGCGACGGGAGGTTCGGGAAGGTAGTGAGCGGGATGAGAGTCCGCGGGCTCGGCGAAGAGGAAATTTTGGAGTACTTCAGTGATATGGTGACACTTGACGACATAAAGCCCTACATAGAGGGCGGCCACGAGCTCGGCTACCGCAAGGGGCTCAAGGACGGGCGGGAGGAAGGCAGAGAAGAAGGCAGAGAAGAAGGCCGGGAGGAAGAAAGGACTGCCATCGTCTCCAAGCTGCTCGAGTCCGGCATAAGCGCCGAGGCCATTGCCTCGGCCACCGGACTGTCCGTGGAGACGGTGAAAGGCTACAGAAGTTAATCCCTGCCCAGAGAGCTGGCTGACGGCTTGCCTATTTGTCGGGTTGCAAGCTGTACCGGTCTTTTCGAGGAGGAGGTGGCGGGACTGCTGTGAGTGAGTGGCCGCAGTGTATGGAATGCAAAAAAGAATTAGTATATTTGCGGTTCGGAACTGCCCCCTTAGTTTAATGGATAAAATTTAGGATTCCGGTTCCTACGATAGGCGTTCGATTCGCCTAGGGGGTACAAGGTATGGACAGTCTTGATGACATCAGGCGGAGAATCGACGAGATAGACTCCGGTCTCGCGAGGCTTTTCGAAAGGCGTATGGCCGAGAGCCGCCGTGTCGCGGGCATCAAGAGGCGCGAGGGGCTTCCGCTGGCGGACTCCGCAAGGGAGGAGGAAGTGGTGAGGAGAAACGCCGCGCTCATCGAAAACGCCGCAATCAGAGAATATTACATCAGTTTCGAGAGATATCTCATCGAACTTTCCAAGGCATATCAGCAGCGTCTTCTCGAAGGAGAGGAGGACGGTTTCACGAAATGAAGAACTCGATAGGGACAAGCGTCATACTGACGCTATTCGGAGAGAGCCACGGCCCTGCTGTGGGTGTCGTGCTGGACGGAATCGCACCCGGCATAAGGGTGGACGATGACTTCATCGCGGAGCAGCTGCGCCGCCGCCGTCCGTCCGGACCTCTCGAAAGCGCACGGGCGGAAAAGGACGACTACAGGATATTGAGCGGAGTCTATAAGGGATTCACCACTGGCTCGCCGCTCGCGATAGTGATACCCAACTCCGATGTCCGCAGCGCTGACTATGTGGAAGGGGTGGCGCGTCCGTCTCACGCCGACTACGCTGCGGAGATGAAATATCACGGCTTCGAGGACCTCAGGGGTGGGGGACATTTCTCCGGGAGGGTCACGGCAGGCATAGTGGCTGCCGGAGCCGTATGCATCAAGGCATTGGAGTCAAGAGGGATAAGCATAGGCACGCATATCCTGCGCTGCGGGGGAGTCTCCGACAGGGACTTCGGACCCGAGCCTCTCGCCGAGATAGCTCTCGTGAATTCAAGGGAGTTTCCGGTGATAGGGGATGTGGAAGAAGCGATGCGTCGGGAGATACTCGCGGCGAGCCGGGACGGGGATTCGGTCGGGGGAGTTGTCCAGACCGCCGTTTGCGGTTTTCCGGCAGGAGTGGGAGAACCGTGGTTCGACTCTCTCGAAGGGATGCTGTCGCGGGCTGTCTTCTCCATAGGCGGCATCAAGGGGATAGAGTTCGGGGACGGCTTCGGCCTTGCGTCTATGCGCGGCTCGCAGGCCAATGACCCGCTGCGCATACAGGACGGGAAGGTTGTCTCGCTGACCAACAGGAGCGGCGGGATCAACGGCGGTGTAAGCAACGGTATGCCGCTGACATTCAATATGGCCGTGCGTCCGACCCCGTCCATCTCGCGGCCTCAGCGGAGCGTGGACTTCCGCAGCGGGAAGGAGATTTCGCTGGAACTCGCGGGCCGTCACGATCCGGCGATTGTCCGCCGCGTGTGCATAGTGGTCACGAGTATGGTGGCGGTGGTGCTGTGCGACGCTCTTGCGCTGCGTTTCGGCACCGACTATCTGGGAGGGGAGTGAGGCTATGGGGATGAACAATATGATTTTCAAGCGGAAGCTGATTATCCCAAAGGAAATCAAGGAGATGTATCCGCTCTCCGAGGCCTGGGCGACGGTGAAGGCGGCCAATGACTCCGCGATAGAGGACATCTTCACCGGCAGAAGTGACCGCCTTCTGCTTGTCATAGGACCCTGCTCCGCAGACAGGGAGGATGCGGTACTCGACTATGTGTCAAGGCTTCGCGGACTTCAGGAAAAGGTCGAGGACAAGATAGTGATAGTGCCGCGCGTCTATACCAATAAGCCGCGCACCACGGGAGAGGGCTATAAGGGAATGTTGCATCAGCCCGATCCGCAGGCGCATTCCGATATGCTCAAGGGGCTTGTCTCGATTCGCAGGATGCATATCAGAGTCATAGAGGAGACCGGCTTCTCCTGCGCTGACGAGATGCTCTATCCGGAGAACCACCGGTATCTCTCCGACCTCCTCTCGTATGTGACGGTGGGGGCACGTTCCGTCGAGAACCAGCAGCACCGTCTGACGGCCAGCGGGCTGGACATCCCGGTGGGGATGAAGAACCCCACGGGGGGCAATCTCACGGTGATGATGAATGCCCTTAAGGCGGCGCACGGCCCGCACACCTTCATCTACCGCAACTGGGAAGTGGAGAGCAGGGGCAATCCCCTCGCGCACGCGATTCTGCGGGGTTATGTGGATTCGCGGGGCAATTCCCACCCCAACTACCACTACGAAGACCTCGAACAGCTGTCGGGCCTCTATGCCGGGAGCGGACTGGAGAATCCGGCGGTGATAGTGGACGTCAACCACGGCAACTCCGGCAAGAAGTATCTTGAGCAGATACGCATCGCCAAGGAGGTGCTGCACAGCACAAGGCACAGCTCCGACATATTCAGGCTCGTGAAGGGCCTGATGATAGAGTCCTATATCGAGGACGGGGCGCAGGAAGCCGGGGGCGGAGTATACGGGCGTTCGATCACCGACCCCTGCCTCGGCTGGGAGAAGACCGAAAGGCTCGTGCTGGACATAGCGGAACTGCGCTAGTCCTTTTTCTCGTAGAGGAAACGCTTTATTTTGTGCGTGGCCGTCCTGATGAACGGCTCTCGCTGAATCTCCACTGACTTGATGCTGGAGAACCGGCTGACTCTCGCATTCACGAAGTCGATGATGGCCTGCTTGCGAGCCTCGATGTCCTCGATGAACTTGTCCTGACCTTCGAGATTCCAGTCGATGATGTTGTCGTTGAACTGCACGAGAGCCACGAGTTTCCCGTCCCTCTGGATGACCAGCGACTCGCCTATGCCGCTGATGCTGTTGATGACGGTCTCGATTTCCTCGGGGTAGATGTTCTCGCCGGAAGCTCCGATGATCACGCTGCCGAGCCTTCCCTTGATGGAGAACCTCCCCTTGGAGTCGATGCTGGCGAGGTCTCCGGTCCGGAACCAGCCGTCCTGGCTCAGGACGGACAGAGTGCGCTCGTAGTCCTTGTAGTAGCCCAGCATCACGTTCGGCCCCTTGACGCAGATTTCGCCCTCACCGGTGGCCGGGTTGATGTCCATGAGCTTCACCTGAGAACCCCTTACCGGGCGGCCCGTGGTGCCTACGGATGTCTGGTGCGGCGCGGCGGTGCATATCAGTGGCGCCGTCTCGGTCAGTCCGTAGCCTATTGCATACGGGAATCTCGCCTTGTGCAGGAAACTCTCCACTCCGCTGTCGAGTTTGGCTCCGCCGATACCGAAGAAGCGTATCCTGCCGCCGAAAGTCTTCTTGAGCTTGAAGCCCACGAGCATATGCAGGAGCCATCCCGCGTGCCTGTCAAGGTATGAGAGGAACTTGCTGTGGCTGATGGTGGGCACTATGCTGCTGCGGTAGATTTTCTCTATGATCAGAGGTACGGAGAGCATAACGGTCGGCCGCACCTTCGCGAGCGTCGCGAGGAGAATCGACGGCGTGGGTACTTTCTGGATATATGAGACCCTCGCCCCCACGGAGAACGGGTAGAGCATACCGATGCTCATCTCATAGGTGTGGGCCATAGGCAGGATGGAGAGGAAAACGTCCCTCCTGCCGACCTTGAAACTGTACCACGAGTTGAGTACGTTGGTGCAGAAGTTCCTGTGGCAGAGCATAACTCCCTTGGCGCTGCCGGTGGTGCCGGAGGTGTAGAGTATCGCCGCGATGTCCAGGGCGGTAGGGCGGCTGACCTTGCCGTCGCAGGTGTAGGACTCGCCTTCGGCCTTGATGAAGCTGAAATCGCTGATGGCTATGACCAGCTTCAGTCTCCCTATGGCGGCTTCGCTCAGTTTGGGGAGCTGCTTGCGTGAGATGAAAATCGCCTTGGCTTCCGAGTGTGTCAGGATGTTCTCCACCTCATCGGGGGAGAGTTCCGGGAGCATAGGCACCGCGATGCGTCCATAGACCGTGATTGCGAAGAAGGCGGCGCTCCAGTGCGGAGAGTTCTCCGAGAGTATCGCCACCTTGTCTCCGGCCCCTATGCCGAAATTGGAGAGAAGCCTGGAGATGTTGTCGCAGCAGTCCCTGAACTGCGCGTAGGTGTAATGCTGGCCTCCTCCGACGAACTCGGCCGCCGTCCTGCCTGAGAAGGAGGCCACTGAATGTTCGTAGAGGTCGGCGATGGTGCTGAATTGCGGCTTCATCCTCTATCTTCCGTTGTATTGTCTGAGCCCCTCGGAGAGTATGCTTAGGGCCTTTTCGAGTTCCGGAACTTCAAGCACGTATGCGATGCGGATATGGTTTCTTCCTATGCCCGGAGTCTTGTAGAACGAGGCCGCAGGGGTGACCATAGTGGTCTGCCCGTCAAGACGGAAATCCGTCAGCATCCACTTCGCGAAGTCCTCGGCATCCTCCACAGGCAGTTCCGCCACGGTGTAGAAGGCCCCCATAGGGAGCGGGGCATAGACTCCGGGCATTCCGTTGAGAGCCTTGACGGCGCAGTCGCGGCGGCGTATATATTCAGCCTTCACTTCGTCGAAATAGCTCTGCGGGGTGTCGAGCGCCCCTATCGCGGCATATTGTCCGAATACGGGCGGACAGAGCCTGGACTGGGCGAACTTCATCGCCGCGGCCATCACGTCCCTGTTGTGCGAGGCGATGCATCCGATGCGCGCGCCGCAGAGATTGTACCGCTTGGAGACGGAGTCCACGAGTATGACGTTCTGCTCGCAGCCGGGGATGTTCATCGCGGAGAAGTGCGGCTCGTCGGCATAGCAGAACTCCCTGTACACTTCGTCGCAGATGAGGAAGAGGTCGTGCCTGCGGCAGAAATCTCCTATCGCGAGCATCTCTTCCTTCGTGAAGAGCTTGCCGGAAGGGTTGCACGGGTTGCTGATGAGTACGGCGCGGCTGCGCGGACTCAGGACCTTCTCGAATCCGGAGATGTCCGGAACCGCGAAGCCCTGGCGTATGTCGGTGTGTACGGCTTTGAGCGTGATGCCGTTTAGGATGGCGAAGGTCTGATAGTTGGTGTAGAAAGGCTCTACAACTATGATTTCATCCCCCGGGCCGGCTGCAATCTGCATTGCGCAGGAGAAGGCTTCGCTGCCCGCCACTTCGACCAGCAGTTCGGGAACTTCTATGTTTATGCCGATTTTTTTATAGTATCTGTTGACAAGTCCTTCCCTCAGCTCCATAAGGCCGGCGGAGTTTGTATAGGAGAGGTGGTGAAGACCGGCGCATCTTTCGACAATCGCGTTGAAGGCGCATTCGGGAGACTTGATGTCCGGTGCACCTACATTGAGGTGATATACCTTCGTGCCGGCGGCCTTTGCCGCATCGGCGAGAGGGACCAGCTTCCTAATGGCGGAAGCGGGCATTGTCCTCGCTTTTTCCGATATGTTCAGAGCCATAATTTATGTATTAGTACTTGACAAAGGTAAGTGAATAAAGCCAATTAAACAAACCTGCGGGCTTGCGGATATCTTCGGGAAAGAGTATCTTTGAGGCTGTCTATGATATCAAATCATTTCAAAATGAAACTCAGACTGATAATCGCTGCGGCGCTTTCGCTGCTTTCGCTGCAGCTCGGCGCGCAGGAGCGCAATCTTCACATAGTTACGACAGGCGATGTACACGGTTCGTGGTTCGACCGTCCGTATGTGGACGGCGGCGCGGCGAAGACGAGCCTGATGTCCGTGAAACATTATGTGGACAGCCTCAGAAGCGCTGTCGGGCCGGACAATGTGCTGCTGCTCGACGCCGGCGACTGCCTTCAGGGCGACAACGCCGCATACTATTATAACTATGTGGAGACCTCCGTCCCGCACCTCTTCCCAAGGATAGCTTCATATATGGGCTACGATGCGGTAATCGTGGGCAACCACGACATCGAGACCGGACACGGGGTCTATGACCGGGTCTGCTCCGAACTCTCGGAACTCGGCATCCCGTGGCTCGGGGGCAATGCGCTCCGGATATGCGACGGCACGCCGTACTTCCCGGTATGGAAAATCTTCGAGAGGGGAGGGATGAGGGTCGCCGTGCTGGGATTCACCAACCCGAATATGAAGGCATGGCTCTCAGAGCCGGTCTGGAGGGGGATGGAGTTCGTTTCCCTGCTGCCTTATGTGCAGGGATGCGTGGACAGGGTGAGGGCGGCGGAGAATCCGGATGCCGTGGTGGTCGTCGTGCATTCAGGGACGGGAGCCGGGGACGGTTCCGTGCTTGAGAGCCAGGGGCTTGATCTGCTCGACTCGCTGCACGGGGCGGACGTGCTGGTCTGCGCCCACGATCACAGGCCTTTTGTCGCGGAGAAGAACGGCTGCGTGCTGATAAACGGCGGGGCGAGGGCGGGCAATGTCGGACATGCCGTCATCAGCTCGGGAAAGGAGAAGAAGGTGAAGGGGGAGACCGTGAGGATGGACAAAAAGCGCGTCGACACCCTTATGCGTGAGACTTTTGGGGCCGAGTTCGAGAGCGTCAAGGCGTTCACCAACAGGAAGGTGGGGCATCTCGCGACGGATATGCGGACCCGTGACGCATATATGGGGATGTCGGACTATATCAACCTCGTGCATACGGTGCAGATAGGGGTGAAGGAGGCGCAGATTTCGTTTGCCGCGCCGCTCACCTACAACGGCACGGTCAAGGCGGGAGACCTCGTATATAATGATATGTTCACCATCTATCCGTATGAGAACCAGCTCTTCGTGCTGAGCCTCACGGGAGAGGAGATAAGGAAATATCTGGAATATTCCTACGATACCTGGATACAGACTCCGGGGAAGCATATCCTGCGCATACGGGAGGCTCCGGACGCGAGGACGGGAGCGGCGAAGTGGTCGTTCGAGGGCCGTTCATACAACTTCGACTCAGCTGCGGGACTGATATATACCGTGGATGTGACCAAGCCCCGCGGACAGAGGGTCAGAATCAGCGGTCTTGCCGACGGCTCCGCCTTCAGAGAGGATGCCCGCTACAATGTGGCGATGACCTCGTACCGGGCGAGCGGCGGCGGAGAACTCCTGCTGAAGGGCGCCGGACTGAGCCGTGAAGAGGCCGAGAGCCGCATCGTGGCCCGTTATCCCGAGATTAGGGACCTGGTCTATGATTTCGTCTCCGCACACGGTGACATCACCCCGGAACTCGCCGGAGACCCGTCCGTGATAGGCGAGTGGCATTTCGTCCCGGAGAAGAAGGTGAAGCCCCTGATGGAAGCGGATATGAAGCTTATCTTCTGAAATTCTTGAGCCGCTGCTGGAGAGAGCCGTCGACTGCCATCTTCATCATCTTGCGGCTCTGCTCGAACTGCTTGATGAGTTTGTTGACTTCCGCGATGCTGGTCCCGGAACCCTTGGCGATGCGGTTGCGGCGGGAGCCGTTGAGGCACTCCGGGTGTTCCTTCTCGTAGGGGGTCATCGACTGGATGATGGCTTCGGTCGATTTGAACGCGTCCTCAGGGATGTCGACATCCTTGAGAGCCTTGTCCATACCGGGCAGCATCCCGACGAGGTCCTTCATATTGCCCATCTTCTGCACCTGCTTGAGCTGCTCGTAGAAATCGTTGAGCGTAAACTGGTTGCGGGCTATCTTCTTTTTCAGTGCGCGGGCCTGCTGCTCGTCGTACTGCTCCTGGGCCTTCTCCACGAGGGAGACTACGTCGCCCATCCCGAGGATGCGGTCGGCCACGCGGGCCGGGTAGAATATGTCGAGAGCGTCCGGTTTCTCGCCCGTGCTGACGAATTTTATGGGCTTGCCGGTCACGGCCTTGATGGAGAGGGCTGCGCCGCCTCTGGTGTCGCCGTCCATCTTGC
>CAVGPE010000093.1:3744-9662 GCA_963631065.1 Ruminococcus bicirculans (ex Wegman et al. 2014) | reverse complement strand
CCCCTTATCGGAATACAGGTCGTTGAGCCATACTCCTCCCTCGAATGCCTTTTTCGCAAGCGCTTCGGTCCATACGGTGGCACCGGCATCCATATATGAAACGGGGAAATTGTTCTTTTTCCATCGGACTCCCGACTCCATCTGTCTGTATTTAACCTTGTCGACTCCCATATAGAAGTCCGGTCCGGACAGATAGTGGTCAAGCCATTCGTTGCTGCCGAGTGAGGTCAGCAGCCACTTCCGGGTATTGTAGCCCACCTTGTCGTGAAGGGACAGGATGTAAGTGATGTTCTTGGGCGGCATAGGGTAGACCGTGGCATGCGTATAACTGCCGAAAATACCTACCTGTTGCAGCAGGATATCGTGCTCGATGACAAATGACCTGGAAGAGACTATCGTCCGGCCATCCCATTTGTTGGTCACCGCAAGTCTCACTTCCTGAGGTCCGTACGGCACTATCAGCCCGCCCGGAACATACTCTCCGTCATCCAGCAGCGACGGCTGCGAATTCTCCCGGTAATACCAGGCATAGACACTTGAACCGTCATACTCCCCTTCTGTGACAGGTCTGAGGACCTTGCCCGATTTCATACAGGTAAACTCCGCCCCCTCGCCGGAATGCGTGAATTCGAAGCGCGAGAGATCTCCGTTGGTCTGATCGCAGTATATTTTCACGCAGATTTCTCCTTCCGTCCCATAATCAGACAGATACATACTCCGCCCCGGCTCGCTTACGGTCGAGCGGAGACGCGGTATGCTCAGTTTGAAGCTGTATTTCTTCGGAAGAGCGTATCTGCTCATAAGAGACGAGGACGTCACAGTGAGAGCACCGAGAGAATAGCTGTTGTCCAGAGACAGTCCGGGGAGGAAGGCGTCCTCTATGTTACCGGAATCGAGGGAGGTTCTGGCGACATATACCTTGCCCTTGAAAACGTCGATGTCCAGCGCCGCCAGCCACGGATACGCCTCAGCGTCATAGCTGACCGTCGGTGTCAGCAGGGAGGAGACGAGTTCCGGGTCGAAGTCCCCGGCATCGAGTTCGGACCTGTCGGAAGCGAGGAGCTTGTAGAATATGTCCATTTCAGTGCCGTCTACAGAGAGTACTATAGGACTTGAGTGTTCGGTCGCATACACCCTCGGAATCATAATGTAGAGCGGAATCCTGATTATTCCGTCGTTCAGCGGGTCATCGCTGCAAATCAGGATGGCCCCGTCCGTCATCGTGCCTTCGGTAGCCCTCAGGTCGTTGGGATAGAAGCAGCAGACTTCGAGCCGCCCGGAGGGCGAGAGGCTCTGGGACGCATAGGCCCCGCTGTCCCGGAAGGGATAGACTATGGCACCGTCGGAGTCGGTTTTGCAGGTCGGGAAAGGATCCGACACGGCGGTGGAGGTCTTCCAGTGCATATTGTAGCAGTGCTGTCCGCCTGAGGTGGAGTTCTGGTCCGCCACATAATATATGGTGTTCCCCTCGAAACCGGAAAACGACAGGCTGCGGCGCTGGGCCACATACAGGGGGTCGGACGGCAGACCGTTGTCGCTGCTGACGGTGATGTCTTCCCGGCATACTATCTCCACTCCCGTCTTTTTCCCGCCGGGATAGAGCGTCAGCACGACGGGGACGGACTCGCCGGGAACGAAGCGGGAGGGGTCGCTTACCTCGAAGAGGAAGCGGCCTCCGGCATAGCTGACGGCTATGCCGAGCGCTGCAAGCGCCTCCCGCTTCGGCTCGTTGGCCTCATCGTGGGTCGCGGACCAGAAGTCCGACGTCCAGGCCACGTCTCCGATATGCTCCGGCTGATAGTCCTCGTCCACAAGCAGGGCGGAATCTATGAGGTTCGGCCCTCCGTCGCGCATAAGGATATTGAGGTCGAGGACGGCAGGGCGGTTTTTTCTGACGACGACCCGTCGTCCGTCAGAAACCCTGCCGGCGAGTTCTCCCGACAGGTAGAACTCGCGCCTGTCCGACAGGCCCTCGACCTCCACCTTCCACTCCGCGCCGAATATGGACTCCAGCCTGAATCCCAGCTCCACGCGGAAGCTGAGATTGCGCTCGATGTCGAAGTCGGATACGGCATCCTTCCCCAGCAGGAAGCGATAGACGGCAGTCCCGCCGAAGCCTGACCCCTCCCCGATCTCTCCTCTGAACTCCACATATGTCAGCCGCCCGCCGAGACCCGCCGAGACCGCCTCGACGCTTTCGATATTCTTGAGAGCCGGGTCGGTATTGTCCGGGAGAAGCACTCCCTGCCGGTTCTCGGGGACATAATAGACGAAATCCCCGCACAAGGCGTTCTGCATACTGAGGTCGCTGTCCCCGACATCGATGATGTCTTCGGAGGAAAGGGCGCGCGAGCCTTCCGGGTCGAAAGGAGAGAGACGGCAGTTAATCTGGCGTATGCGGAGGCTGCCGTTGACAAAATTCTCCAGCGAACTCCCGGCGATGCCGTTGTGGTCCACCTCCACGGTCAGTCTGGCAAAAAGCCGCTTCATCCCCGCGCTCACTCTCGCGGAAGCGATGTCCACATTCGCCTGCGACCAATATAGCGGAATCCCGTACAGAGCGGCTTCCGAAAACTTCTCCCTCCTGTATCCGTCCCCCGCATCTCCCCCGTCCATCCTGTAGCACAGGGATTTCAGGGAAGCCTCGTCCGGAGGGAAGCTCACACGCCTCTTCCGGCCCCCGGAGCCAATCTCCCACAGATTGCCGAGAATGTAGAGATTGTACTTCCGCCCGGCGGGGAGAGTCATAGAGACTTCCCCTCCGAGTGCCTCCGGAGCTATCTCCAGCTCCGAATCCAGCCTCCCCGTCGAAGCGTCGTAGGCCGCAAGCACGGCTCCGCTGAATATAGACTCCACATCCTCTCCCAGACTTGTCTTCGTCGAGGGCCAGGATTCGCTCTCCAGAGACAGCACGAGGCTTTTCGTCTCCGTCTCACTTCCGGAGGCGAACCTCACGACCCCCTCAAGCTCCGGTTCGCAGGAGGAGGCGGCCACGAGAATGCCGACCGCGCCGGCAATGATACCGTATCTTTTCATATAATTTACTTCTCTTCTGTTCCGGTTCCGCAAGCAGCAGCTGCACTTGTTGCATATGACATGCAGGCACTTGCGGAACTTGAATTCTATATTTTAATATCCTTGAATATATCGTCCCTGTTCCAGTCCTGAATGCTCAGACGGATAGTGGCACGGGAATAATCGACCTCCACGGCCGCATCCCTGAGGTCTTCCCTCGTCCAGTCGTAACCGGCCTTCCCGAATTCTTCGCCGAGGTCCATAGTGAACACCGGAGTATCTCCCCCTTCCGGGAAGAACAGTTCAAGCAGAAGAGCGTTTTCGGCCTGCCGCGGGATTCTCAGGGAATAATTCCCGGTGGAATTCCGCCGCGCCACGGCACAGTAGTCCCCTTCCAGCGGCCGGCGGGCATAGAGGTCGAGTCCGCACGATCCGGCCTTCACCCGGAATATGCAGTCGCAGGCGTCGGAGTGGGAGATTCCCGTCAGGACTATCTCCATAAGACAATACTGCTTGTGCGGACGCGCGTCTATCAGATAGTCGTCGTCATCGCAGACGAATTTCTCGCTGTAGAGCCATATCGGGTCAGCCTCAAGTCCGTAGGGCGTAAACAGGGAATCCCCCTTCACGACGGACTTGTCCATTCCGGCGATGACCGCAGCCCTGTTGGTCTTCCTGTCGAGCGCAACCACATATCCTCCGTCTTCATATTCCGCCAGAGCAATCTTCTCCCGGAAAAGCAGCCTGTCCGCACTGAATGAGACCATCGCCTCCGAAAAGCCGGCCAGAAGAAAATCCTCTACGGCGACCGACGTGTAGCAGGGGCAGGCCGTGCGGCTTTCCTTCACCGAGCAGGAGAAGAAAGCCGGCACAGCCATCAGTACAGCCAGTCCCGTAAGACATCGAACCCTCATAATCAGAAGCTGTTTCGAAATGACGGGGCCTCAGATGATTTCCTCATAGGTCTGACCCGTTTCCCAGTCCTCGACACTTATCGAACCGGTCAAGGTATTGAACTCCACCGGCTTGAGCGGGCTGTCGGAACCAGGACGGCGTATCGTCAGATTGACCCTGTACTGCTTGTTCGACTCCAGTCCTTTCGAAGAATCACTGTCATAGAGGGTAATCGGATAATAGCAGTCGTGCCAGGCGCTGCCGTCCTTGTAGCAGGCCGCCACCACGAGTCTCGTCGCCCTGGCGCTCCATTCTTTCTCCACGCTCGGCTCACAGTCGTTAGGGAAAGTGTAGAACGTATGGGCCACATTGTAGCTGTTGCCGTAATTGAGTGTCTTTCCGTTCCCGTCGGCATCTGTCAGAGTGTCACTTGTGAGGGCTGCCACGTCAGCGTCCGGCCCATTCTGCCAGGAATACCATTGGTTAGATGACAGAGAAGACGGGGCCAGGTTCAGGGCGTAGTTGACCCTTGAAGGCAGGTTCATCAGATATATTCCCTTGATCTTGAAAGCCTCAGACTGCCGGTAGACAGCCGCCTGCATATCATTCTTCACGCTCTGCAGAATCACGGAAGCGCAGACCCGGCGGACGGAGATGTCTACGGTCTTCGCTCCCGACTCCAGATTGGTTTCGGCGGAGTTTATCATAAAGAGCTTGTCCTTAGAGATGTCCGACAGGGCTATGGTCTGCCCGAGGAGCTGGGATTCTGTCCCTATGTATGATGTCTGGTCCCTTGCCGCGTTCACTATCGCATATATCTTCCTCGTCCCCACCGTGCAGTCCAGGGAGAGGCCTTCGTAGTCCGACATGGAGGCGTCGAAATCGAGCGGACTGTCAAAGCCTTTGGACGCGCAGGCGTCCAGCACTCCCGCATCGGAGCCGGAGCCGGAGCGGAACACGAAAATCTGGATGTTCTGGATTTTGAATTCATTTGCGGTACTCTGTCCTGTGACTTTTGTAGCAGCCCCGTCGCTCAGACTGACGGTCAGACGGCAGGTCTCGCCGCCTTCGCGCGGCGTGACAGCTTCGGGAGCGGACTTGGTGCATCCCGCCAGCGCCATTGCCGCGAGGGATGCGATTGTGATGATTGTGTTTTTCATAATTTTTAAAACTGTTGTTAATGTGAGTTATCTGTTGAGCTGATATGTCCGTATCAGCGATGATATTTCGGGATCGAGATTGCCCCTGTACACCAGGGATGGATCCTGGGTGCAGGAACACAGATATCTCTCCACCGCATCCCTGTCCCTGCCCTGTCTGGAATAGACTATGGCGAGAAGGTAGTTTACATTGGCCGTGGGCTGACAGGCTTCCAGTATATTCAGGGCGGTGACATTCCTGTCGAGGGCGACGCAGGCCACCGCCGTATTGTAGTCCTGATAAGGAGACAGAATAGAAACGGCCCTATCGTAATCGTGGTCGCGCAGCGCCTGCACGCCTTCCATATACGCCGAATCCACGACCGTAGTGTGCAGAGTGTCCTTCAGCATCCCGCGCCGGTGCAGGAAGAAGTTGAAATTGACGGTCCTCAACTTCGGATACAGACTGGAGCTGATATGCCTGTAGGCCCGGCTCTTCCGCAGAGCCGCCTCCCTTCTGTCAGGGTCTTCAATCCCCGCCAGCGAGAAGTAATACTCCCTCTCCGCGGAGGTGAGAACCGTATCCGTCTCCACCAGCCTGTCCAGCACCGTCCAGTTCTCCCCTCCGCTTCTTGAGAGGAAGCGGATTTCCCTGCGGCTCCGGGCGGAAGTCCCCATCGCGGTCTCCGCCATATCATCCTTCACACCGATGAAGAGTCCGTCGTCGCGGCGCAGAGAATCCTTTATATGATCGACATATCTTGAGAAATATTCCGACACTCCCCCGGCCCGCCGATAAGACAGGGAGGCATTGGATTTGAACCTGCCTTCGGGCGAAGCGGAAGCCACTATCACGATGGAGTCCAGCTC
>CAVGPE010000093.1:0-3700 GCA_963631065.1 Ruminococcus bicirculans (ex Wegman et al. 2014) | reverse complement strand
GCTCTCGTCGGTGATGAGTTCCCTGAGATTCTTTCTGATTGCGGAGATTTCCTCCATATTGCCTTCCACCCCCTCGTCCAGCTCAGCGCTGCCGGGACGGAAAGCGATATGGCTCGTAGCATCGGTATACAGGTTGCGGGACACGATACGGGTCAGATACCTCGGGCTTTCGTCCACGAAAGAACTGACGGAGCTGATATAGAATGTCAGCGGAGGAGATTCCGGGACCGTATAGAGCCGTCTGTCCCCCTCGAATATCTCTCCTTCCAGACACACCTCCACCTTGCGCAGTTTCGGGCGGGTGCTGATGGTCTGCACATAATTATAGACGAACTCCCCTCCTCCGCCGGCGAGCACCGTGTCCAGCCTGACACCTTCCGTGACAATCGGAACCTTGACATGCCTGTGCCACATCTTCTCCCGCATAGATCTGAGCCGCCCGTTCCTCCATGTCAGGAAGTCGTTGGTATAGTGTTCGACGGCCTGCGTCTGAGTGATGCCGAAAGCGCTTTCGAACTCCTCGTCCGAGACATAGCTGCTGTCGCTCCTGAAGGCATAGACCTGCGGCATGTTACGCGCAAGGAATATCTCCAGACTCCGCACGTCAATCAGCTTCAGCGTATCCGTGATGATTCGGTCCAGAAATTTCTGATACTGCTGATAGCCCTTCAACTGCGCCCTGCGGTAGGCGCTGCCCGTGACCACCACGTCATCGAGAGACAGGCTGTCGGAGAGTATGCGCATCTTGGGGTGCAGCCTCAGCTGCCACTTCGAATCCGTCATCTGCGCAGGCACCGTAATCTGAAACTCGATGTCCACCTTCCCGTTTCTCTCGGCGAGATTGCGGAAGCGGGCCGTGACAGTGGCCGCATCAAGCTGTTCCGTCGCCACCATATCCCCGCTGCTCTCATCTTTTATGGCCTTCATTATAAACATCTCCTTCCCGTCGAGACCCCTCACCGTGAGGGTGTCCCGTTTCCGTTCCTCCGGGAAGACGACATCCTTCTCCTCCGCGATATCCTTCTCCTGCGGCAGCCTTATCGCAGCGGACAGTCTCCTGTCCCTCACCTCGGCCATCTTGCGTGAAGAGGCGCACTCCCAGCACAGGGCCGCGAGCAGGAGAAGGGGTACGGCGGAAGATATCAGGGGCCTAAACCTCATAGGACAGCGGTTCCATCTCGTCAAGAAGGACAACGCGGTTGGCGACCACCTCGGCGGAGATTCTCTCGATGCCGTCGGAAGCGGTATATTTCTGATACCTGAGCCGCCCCTGCACATAGACCTTGGTCCCCTTGTCTATTTTGGAAAGGTCGCGGATATACTTCCCCTCGCGGGCAAGCACATTGTGCCAGCTCGTGTCGATGGCCGCGCCCCCGTCCTTGTCTTTATAAGCATAATTGGTGGCCACCGTGAACCTCGCCACCATATTGTCCGTGAAGGTCTGCATCTTTATGCTTCCCACGGTCCCCCTGAGTTCGATTCTGTTCAATTGTTCCATAAAAGTTTTTCATTATCAAGTTGCGGGAACCGGGCCGCGCGGTCCCTGTCCCGAGGCAAAGGAAAGCAGAATAATCCGGAACATCGCACAAGAAACTTCAAAAATTTTTTCTTATCTCCCGATAAGAATCAATCTTTATAAAGAAAAGTATATTTCCCGCTTTTCTTTCTTGTCAATCCTTGCAGAAGCGGAAATTATCCCCAATATTCGGAAAAAACGGACTATGGACTACACTATCAGCAGAAAGGACGAAAGCGGCTGCCTGGAATGCGGGGACAGCCTCAGAGGGCGGAAAGACAGGAAGTTCTGCTGCCTCAGCTGCAAGAACAGCTACAACAACCGCAGGTACAGGGAAATCCGCAGATACAAATCGGAGATAATGTCAAGGCTCTCCAGAAATTATGAAATCCTGGAGAGCCTGATAAGCGACGGGGAGAAAGGGGCGAAGCTGGAAGACCTCGGCAAAGCCGGATTCGATGCCGGCTGCATCACCGGAGCGAGGAAATCTGCCGGACACGAAGAATGCAGCTGCTTCGACATAAGCTACTGCCGGACGGACAGCCGCATCTTCAATCTCCGCCGAAAGGACATCAGCGGACAGTTATCAGACCCATCTCCAGCCCCCAGCGCCCGTCAGTGACTATAGGCACCTTGCGTCCGTCCGCATCAGCCACATAGATGAAATCCTCGACAAAGGTGTGGGAATGTCCGCCTATCACCAGGTCTATGTGGCGAATCTGCGGCACGATGGCCTGGTCGGCCTCGTATCCGAGGTGGGAGAGGAGTATTATCATATCGCATTTCTCGACCGAATGGAGATGCTCCGCCCAGCGGTTGGTCACCTCCACATCGTCCAGCTGCGAAAAGCGGGAGGACACGGTGGCGCTGACATTGGTGGACAGGTCCGTCTCAAGCCCTATTATGCCTATCTTCATCCCTCCGCGCTCCAGAACGGCATAGGGCTTCACATAATCGGCGAGTTCGAACTGTGAAATGTCGATATTGGCGGAAACGACGGGGATATCCTTCAGTATCGCAAGCCTGGAGGTCAGAGCCTCGATGCCGTTGTCGAACTCGTGGTTGCCCAGAGTGATGCAGTCGTAGCGCATATCGTTGAGGACGGCAGGCTCAAGCTCTCCCTTGAGTTCGGTGAAATAGGAAGTCCCCTGGCTGAAATCCCCGGCGTGCAGAAGCAGCACCCTGTCCTCGCCATAGACATTGCGTATCGAATCCACGAACGCGGCCCTCTCTATCGCGCCACCATCCCCGGCCCGGTCTCCGGCGCGCAGCGGCTCGAAATGGCTGTGCGTGTCATTGGTATGGATGATTACCAGACGAGGCTGCCTCTGGCATCCTATGAGCGGAAGCAGCAAAGCGCAAATCAACAGAATCTTTTTCATCATTTCCTCCTCTCTCCTTTAATCACCACTCTTCCGTCGGAGCCGCCGTCTATCAGACGGCCCTCCTTCTCATAGCCCATAACATACGGGAGCATAGAGTCTATCACCTTTTTCTTCGTGATTATAAGCTCCTTCGCATTCTTCGCTATATTCAGGTTGTCACCTCCGTCAAGCAGGAAGTCTATAGTGGCCACACCATAGACCCTGTCAGGATCTATCGTCCTGCCACCCACAAGCAGAGTGTCCACCCTGCCGCCGTCGACCACCAGTCTGACTCCGGAGACAGGCTGCACCCTGTCAGCGGCCATAAAGTCGAACAGGGACTTCAAATCGCTGCCCTTCAGGGCCACATAGCAGAGATAGTTCTCAAAAGGGAACATCGACACTATGTCATCCATAATCACTTCACCCGCCGGCATATCGACACGGATTCCGCCGGAATTGATGATGCCGACATCCACCTTCCTGCCCGTGGTGAGAGCGACATCCTCCGCGATATGGTCCACTATCCAGTTGGAGAGGTTCCCGTCAGCGCGGGTCTGCTTCATCTCCTTGGCGGAGTGCGCGATCACCGTCTTGAGACGCGCCATCCTCGGCTGCACGGCGATCATATCGGCCGCGACAGCGTATGTTGCGCTTCCCTCAGGCCAGTGCTTCCCATTAGGGGAGATGTAGCAGCTGTCGTTCACCGTACCGAGAGCGGCGTCAATATTGTCGGCTCCCGGAGCCGACACCCCCGTCCTGTGCCCGTCCATAACGAACTTCTCCCAGGTGAAACTGCGGGAGCAGGAAGAGGAGAGAG
>CAVGPE010000092.1:0-22443 GCA_963631065.1 Ruminococcus bicirculans (ex Wegman et al. 2014) | reverse complement strand
TTCGTGATGCCGATGATCCAGAATTTCTTCGACAACTACGCATTCATGGACCCGAAGGCGGAATTCGAGCTGGTGAGCGGACTTGTTCCTCAGCTGAGTTCAGCCGTCATCAACCCTATGGCCAAGCAGCTCATCACCCGCGAGAATATGGTCGTGCTGTATGTCGCCCCGCAGCGCGAAGGCCTGCAGCACCCGACCGAGGAGCAGCTCCTCGGCATCGTGGAAAAGGTTGAGAATGCTGAATTCACCCAGAACGCCGGCGAAGACGTGCCGACGGAATTCCTCAACCCATCTTCCCTCAAAGGGAGCAAAGTGAAGAAGAGCGCACAGGGACTCTACGGCTCGGAAGTACTCAGCCTTAAGAACGGGGTCAAGGTCATCCTCCTCCCTACCGATTATGAGAAGGACAAGATCAGCATCAACCTCTTCAAGAAGGGCGGCGAAAGCCTTATCTCCGATGAGGATCTGTATTCGTTCGAAAGCAATATCATGGCTCTGTATCAGCAGAATACCGGCGTGGCCCAGTTCCCTGCGACTACCGTCAGCAAGATGCTCTCGGGCAAGCAGGTGGGCATCCATCCGTACATAGGCAACTATCAGCACGGGGTCAGCGGCACCAGCACGAAGAAGGACATCGAGACCGCATTCCAGCTGCTCTACCTCTACTTCACCTCTCCGCGCTTCGACTCTGACGAATACGCCCAGGGCATCAAACAGATTGAGACCATGCTCCCTAATCTCGAAAACCAGCCTAACTGGAAGCTCCAGAAAGCCTTCGTCAAGACGATCTACGACAGTCCGCGCGTATTTGCGCTCGACTCCGCCACTCTCGCGAAGGCCAATCTCGCCACCCTCGAGAAGAACTACAGACAGCTCTTCAAGGATGCCGCAGGCGCCACGGCGGTGATTGTGGGAGATTTCGACAGGGAGGAGATGATTCCTCTGGTGGAGAAGTACATAGGATCGCTGCCAAAGGGCAAGAAGGCCACAGACTGGAGCTACCGCGGCGACGGCATCATAGACGGTCAGAAGGTCAACGACTTCCGCACCGCCATGCAGACTCCTGCCGTCACGGTCGTGCAGATGTACAAGACCTCCGGCCCTTACAGCACGAAGAAGGAAGTGGACTATGAGGCCCTGAGCTACATCCTCAATATGGTATATACCGAGACCCTGCGCGAGGAGGAAGGAGGCACCTACGGTGCAAACGCCGTCAGCCAGGTCACCGACGAGCCTAACCCGATCCGCATTATGCAGGTAGCCTTCCAGACCAACGATGAGCAGGCGGACAAACTCCGCACCCTTGCAGTGGAAGGACTCAAGAGGATAGCGGAGAACGGCCCGAAGCCGGAACAGTTCGACAAGGCCAAAAAGAATCTCGAGAAGACCGTACCGGAGAACAAGCTGCACAACAGCTGGTGGAGTTCCGCCCTGCAGAACTACGAGAAGTACGGCTTCGACTACGCGGCGGAATATGAGGCCGCAGTGGAGGCTCTGACAGCTGAAGACGTGAAGAATGCAGCATCCGAGCTGCTCGCCTCAGGCAACTTCATCGAGATTGTGATGAGACCTGAAGTCAAATAGGGACAGGACTTCGTCCTTAGCGAAAATCATAGAGCCGGCTCTTTTCAGCCGGCTCTTTTATATTACTCTCCGCAAGGGGCGGAATAGACTATCCTTCCGTTGCAGAAAAGATGGCGTATATTGGAAGCCTCCGCTATGTCAACCCCGCAGTCTGCAAGTATGAAGTCGGCTTCGCAGCCCCGGCTGAAGTGCGTGGGGCCGGCCCCGAAAGCCTCTGCGGCATTGACCGTGGCCCAGCCTCGGAGAACGGCCATATCGACAGCCTTCCCGCCGACTGACGAGAGCAGCCGGGCGGTGCGCATCTCCTCCGCGATGCCGTGATGTGAATCGCCCGTACCGAGCAGCATCCTGCATCCGGAAGCGAGCGCGCTCTCATATGGGAAGCGCACTCCGCTGCCGCGATAGTCCGTCGTAGGGCAATGTATCATATTCACTCTTCTGCGGGCGCAGAGCCTCCATTCCTCCTCGCCGAGGAGTGAACAGCCATACAGAAACAAATCTGAACCAAGCAGATGCAGGCTGTCCAGATACTTCACCGTGCCGCTGCCTGAGGCAGGAAACCTGAGGCGGAATCCCCGCTTGCGGGCGAAGGCGAAAACCTTGCACAGACTCTCCCCGGAGCAGCCGGACGGAATATCCACAATGAGCGAAAGCATCTCAGACTCAAGGCTTTCCCAACTACGCAGCAACTCCCTTTCTTCCGGAGACACGGCAAGGGCGGCCCTGATGCCCAGATCTTCGATACGGGCGGAGGCGGAGTCCGGGTCCGCCGGCGTGAACGAGACGAATCCGCAGCCGTCCCGCAGGCAGAGCGGAAGACGGTCCGGAGCCGAACAGAACGCGTCAAAATAACTCGGAAGCATCTCAAGTCCGGAAGCGTCGACAGACTTGTCGGGATGCGCTTCGCCCTGTACGTCCAGGTCCGCAATCAGCCCTCTGTCTATAAGCACGTCGCGGCTCCGTCCGTCGAGCGTCACCCCCTTAAGGAGTATGCTCTGCGAAGCCTTGCAGCAGGACTCCAGCTCGACGTAGGCGGCAAGCACGGCTTCCGCCCTCCGGAGGAACACGCTCCCCTTTTCCGTCAGGACTACCCCGCCCCTGGAACGGGAGAACAGCCTTGCGCCGGCATATTTCTCAAGTTCGGCTATATTCTGGCTGACCGCCGGCTGCGAAATGCCAAGCTCCCTTGCGGCGGCGGAGAAACTCCCGCTCTCCGCAAGGGCGGCAAGAACTTCTAGTCTGAAGCGGTCTATCATAGATCAGCGCTGAGCCTCAAGCCAGCGTCCGAGTATCCGGAAGAAATCCTCCCTCTGGTCTCCGAGACTGTCTCTGCCGGAGTTCTCGACCGTGGTGAAACCCCAGCCGTGACCGCCGCTTGTGAAGACATGCAGTTCTCCCGGAACGTTGAAGCGCTGCATCGCCCTGTAGTAGCGTATGCTGTTCTCCGGAGGCACAGCCCTGTCGTCTCCGCTCAGGAGCAGGATGGTCGGCGGAGTGTCGGCGCTGACCCTGCCGTCGAGGGAATAATACTCCACAAGGTCCTCCCCCGCGTCCGGCCCGACGAGATTGGTCCTCGTACCCGCATGGGTCACTCCGGCCTCGAAAGTGATTACGGGATAGATGAGTACGGAGAAGTCCGGCCTTGTCGTCCCGTCAGTGAAGAGGGTGGAGGCCGAAGCCGCCAGATGTCCTCCGGCGGAGAATCCCATCACGCCTATTCTGCTCACTCCCCATTCGCCGGCGTGGGCGCGGCAGTAGCGGAAAGCGTTCTGCACATCGGTGAGCGGTACCCTGCAGTGTCCCTTCGGCATACGGTACAGCACCACGCACACCGCTATGCCGCGTTTGACGCACCAGTCGGCGACGCGTGTGCCCTCATTGGCTCCGGAACAGTTGGAATAACCCCCTCCGGGGCACACCACTATCATCTGTCCGTTGCCGTTCTTCGGGAGATAGATGTCCATACGGGCATTGTCGCCTATATTGCTGACATTGCCCCTTTCGTTGGTGACTATGTCCCCGCTCAGCCCGTTGGACTCAAGCGGTCCGAGGGTCACGGCCCGGCCGTTCTCGACGATGCCGCGGTCGACATTCTGTCCCTCGGGATAGAGCCTTATGGAGATGTCCGGCTTCACGAGTTCGTATGAGTGCGCCTCCGTAAACGCAAAGAGGGCTGCAAGAGCCCCCAATATCAACTGCCTTTTCATCAGGAAAGGATATTATTCGTCCGGAGAAATCGCGCCCATCGGGCAGGCGTCGGCGCAGGCGCCGCAGCTGATGCAGACATCGGGATTGATAGAATATACATCTCCTTCCTTGATGGCCCCTGAAGGGCACTCACCCTGGCAAGTGCCGCAGGCAACGCAGGTGTTCGGATCAATTTTGTAAGCCATAATTTTTAGTGTGTTTTTTCAATCAAAAGACAAAAGTAGCAGGAAAATCTGAATTCCCAAGTTTTTCGGAGCAAGATTTATTTTTTAACTTTGCGCTGTATGAAGAGTTTGATCACATTGCTGCTGGCCCTGTCCCTCGGCACTCCGATAAGCTTCGACAAGACGGTGCACGATTTCGGGCAGGTGTCGCAGAACGCCGGGCCGCTGAGCTGCACCTTCACCGTAACCAACACCTCGGAGGAGCCGCTCACCGTCTTCGCCGTCGTGTCCTCCTGCGGCTGCACGGAAGTGAGCTGGACCAGAGAGACGATAAAGCCGGGCGGGAAGGGCGAAATCACGGCCACCTACTCCAACGACGAGGGACCGACCTATTTCGACAAGACACTTACAGTATATACGTCCGCGCAGAAGAAGGCGACGGTTCTGCACTTGAAGGGAGTGGTGAAGAAGAATGGAACAAAATAACTACACAGACGACAGCATCCGCACCATAGAGGGCGTGGAACATATCCGGCTGCGCCCCGGAATGTATATCGGCAGGCTCGGTGACGGAAAGGACCCCGGAGACGGCATCTACGTGCTGCTCAAGGAGATAATCGACAACTCCGTGGACGAATTCGCAGCCGGATTCGGCAGGGAGATACGCATCCTCATAGAGGACGGGACAGTATCCGTGCGTGACTTCGGGCGCGGGATTCCCCTCGGCAAGGTCATAGACGCCGTGAGCATACTCAACACCGGAGGCAAGTTCGACGACAAGGTGTTCAAGAAGTCCGTCGGACTCAACGGAGTGGGTACCAAGGCCGTCAACGCCCTGTCCTCCGACTTCTACGTCTGCTCGCACCGCGGCGGAGAGTGCTTCCACGCGAGCTTCTCGCGCGGCAAGCTGACAGACAGCGGAAGCGAAAGCACCAAAGAAAAGGACGGCACGCTGATACGCTTCACCCCCGACTCCCTGATGTTCGGCGAATACGCCTTCAGCCCCGACTATGTGGAGACGATGGTCAAGAACTACTCCTACCTCAACAAGGGGCTGACCCTGAACCTCAACGGCACGCCCTACAAGTCGGAGAACGGACTCCTCGACCTCGTCAACGAAAACCTGGGCGAAGAGCCGCTCTATCCCCCGATACACCTCGAAGGCGAGGACATCGAGATAGTGATGAGCCACTGCAACGCCTACGGCGAGAACATCTCCTCTTTCGTCAACGGTCAGAACACCCGCGACGGAGGCACTCACCTCGCCGCCTTCAGGGAGGCCATAGCCAAGACACTCAAGGAGTTCTTCAAGAAGAACTACGACGCCGCCGACTGCCGTCAGGGAGTCGTGGGGGCCGTCAGCATACGGATACAGGAGCCGAACTTCGAAGGCCAGACCAAGACCAAGCTGGGTTCCAACTATATGTGGGAGAAGACAGTCAGCGAAGATGGGGCGATAAAGACGGACATAGGCCCTACCATACGCTCCTTCGTCAATGACTTCATCGCTAAGAACCTCGACAACTACCTCCGCATCCACAAGGAGATAGCCCCCATAATAGAGGAGAAGATAAAGGCCTCCCAGAAGGAGCGGGAGGAGATATCGGGCATACAGAAGAAGACCCGCGAGCGCAACAGGAAGACCAACGTCTACAACAGCAAGCTGCGCGACTGCCGATTCCACTACAACGACAGGCGCAACGACAAGAACCAGGAGAGCATTGAGAACTCCTCCATCTTCATCACCGAGGGCGATTCCGCGAGCGGAACCATCACCAAGGCGCGCAACGCCAACTGTCAGGCGGTGTTCTCCCTCAGGGGCAAGCCGATAAACTGCTACAAGGAGAGCCGACGCAAGGTGGCCGAAAACGAAGAGCTCAATCTGCTCATCTCCGCGCTCGGAGTGGAGGACGACTTGGAGAATCTGCGCTACAACAATATAATAGTGGCGACCGATGCCGATGACGACGGGATGCACATCAGGATGCTGCTGCTGACTTTCTTTATGAAGTATTACCCGGACCTCATCCGCAGGGGGCATATCTTCATCCTTCAGACACCGCTCTTCAGGGTGCGCAACAAGAAGGCCAACCGCTACTGCTACAATCAGGAGGAGAGGGACAGGGCCGTCGCCGAACTCAAGACCGGAGTGGAGATCACGCGCTTCAAGGGTCTGGGAGAGATTTCCTCGGAGGAGTTCGTACATTTCATAGGGCCGGATATGAGGACAGATCCGGTCAATCTCGCGGAAGAAGAGTCGATAGCCGAGATAATGGACTTCTATATGGGCAACAACACCGTCGACCGGCAGAACTTCATCCGCCGCAATCTCCGCAGCGAGGAGGAACTTGAGGATATCAACATATGAATATCTACGGCATCATAATGAAGCTCTGCGGCTGGAGGGCCGACAGCGGCCCGGCTCCGGAGGAGAAGTGCATCATCCTCGGAGTGCCGCACACCAGCATCAGCGACTTCCTGGTCGCGTATTTCTACTACAAGAGCCTCGGACACACGGCGCATGTGATGATAAAGAAGGAGTTCTTCTTCTGGCCTCTCGGCCCCATACTCCGGCATCTGGGCTGCATCCCCGTGGACCGCAGGGACGGAGCCTCGGTGGTGAGGAGCGTGATTTCCGCGATAGAGGCCGCGCCGGGAGAGTTCCACCTCTGCATCGCCCCGGAAGGGACGCGCAAACCGGTGCGCAGATGGAAGATGGGCTACCACACCATAGCCCGCGCGATAGGCTGCCCGGTCTATCTGGGCTATTTCAACTGGGGAACCAAACGCGTCAGCATAGGGGAGAGATTCGAGTGCTCGGAAGACGCGCGCGCCGACACTGCCCTGATACAGGAGAAATACGAGAAGCTGCACCTTGTCGCGAAACATCCCGAGAAGTATTGCACCCATTGATTTTTATTGCTATATTTGCAGCCCCTTTTGTGGGGGCTTATTTTTTAAACAATTATCAACAAAATGATTAAACAGTACGAAACCGTTTTCATTGCAACTCCCGTTTTGTCTGACATCCAGATGAAGGAAGCGGTTGCCAAGTACACGAAGCTCATCACCGACAACGGCGGAGAAATCGTGTATCAGGAGGATTGGGGTCTCAAGCAGCTCGCTTACCCTATCGAACACAAGACGTCAGGATTCTATTACCTGATCGAATTCAAGGCCGCGCCTGAGTTCGTCGACGTTCTCGAGACACAGTATCACCGCGACGAGCGCATCATCCGCTACCTTACCGTGGCTCTTGACAAGCACGCCGTGGCATACGCGGAACACCGCCGCCAGACCCGCGCCGCGAAGGCTGCCGCGCCTAAGGTTGAGGAAGCCGCTCCGCAGGCCAAGGAAGAGGAAGTCGTAAAACAGGAAGAAGCATAATCAGGAGGAATCACTATGGCAAACATTGCAAACAACGAAATCCGTTACCTGAACCCTCCTACCGTAGAGGTTCGCAAGAAGAAGTACTGCCGCTTCAAGAAGGCCGGCATCAAATATGTGGACTACAAGGACCCTGAGTTCCTCAAGAAGTTCCTCAACGAGCAGGGCAAGATTCTGCCGCGCCGCATCACCGGCACTTCCCTGAAGTTCCAGCGCAAGGTGGCGCAGGCCGTGAAGCGCGCCCGCTCCCTCGCCCTTCTCCCGTATGTAACCGACCTCCTTAAATAATAATTGAAGCGTTATGAAAATCATACTCAAGAAAGAAGTTGCCAATCTCGGCGAGGCCGGAGATGTGGTTGAAGTGAAGACAGGCTACGCTATCAATTATCTCGTTCCGCAGGGTTACGCCTCAGTAGGCACTCCGTCGGCTCTCAAACAGCACGCCGAGACCCTCCGCCAGAGGGCTCACAAGGAGGCCAAGCTCGTCGCCGACGCTCAGGCTGCAGCAGCGAGGATATCAGCCGTGGACATCACGGTATCCGCCAAGGTCGGCGAGAACGGCAAGCTCTACGGAGCGGTGACCGCCGCCCAGGTGGCCGAGGTTCTTGCAGCCGCCGGAGTCGAAGTCGAGAAGAAGAACATCTCCGTCAGCGACATCAAGGAGCTTGGAGAGTTCGAGGGCAAGGTGAAGTGCTACAAGGGCGTATTCGCCGACATCAAAGTCAAGGTCGTCGCCGCGGAATAATCCCCGCCGCGTCAGCATCATATCTCCGGAGGGCTGCCGTAAGGGCGGGCCTCCGGTTTTCATTTTGCGCGGCCCTGTCCGGCCATTGGCGGTTACTCCGCGAAAATGCTTATTTTTGTGGCGGACTCTTAAGGAATTTAAGTTAAGGAATGAAACTTAACGAGAGACATATCCATCTGGCCGTGGCGGCGCTTTTCTATCTGGGAATCGCCGCGTGCTTCGCGCTGCGGCCTTCGGAGACTCCGGGGCTGCTCCCGGCGGTGTTGCTGCCTCTTGTCCTGCAGCTCTGTACGGCACTGCGCTCAAGACAGAGGAACGCTCTCGCGGCATCCCTTACCCTGATTCCACCGGAGACTCTCGCCGTCAGCCTTGCAAGGGCAGGCGCATCCCTCTCCCCCGCCGTATTCCTGCCGGGACTGCTGGCCGCCCTGACCGTGCGCCTCATCAACGGCCTGCGCCGCTGGCCCGACGCGAGGTCGAACACCCTGCGGTGGACAGGTGCGGCCGTATGTATGGTGAGCGTAGCCGCCACGGCCGCTCTGCTTCTCGCCTGAACTTCCCGCCAGCCGACAGAGTCCCCTGATTGACCGCCTCCCGCCACCCGGAATGTCCGCCAAAGAATGTCCGGGGCGTTGAGTTTTTCAAAACAAATTCCTATATTGCAGGATAGTTTCGCCCGAGCCGGCCCGCCCGCTGCGCGCAGTGACGGTCGCCGGCGGCATAGTGAGATACAAATAACTGATAAACAGAGATAAAATGTTCAAAGGTCAACCAAAAGGTTTGTTCGCCCTTGCACTCGCCAATACCGGCGAGCGCTTCGGCTACTACACGATGCTTGCCATCTTTATGCTCTTCCTTCAGGCCAAGTTCGGCTGGGAGCAGGCTGCGGCGAGCCAGGTTTATTCAATTTTCCTCGCCGCCGTCTATTTTATGCCGGTAGTGGGAGGATGGCTTGCTGACAAGATAGGCTACGGCAAATGCGTCGTCACCGGTATCAGCGTAATGTTCCTCGGTTACCTGCTGCTCGCAGTACCGACAGCGGCCAACACTCTGGGAGTCACCCTTATGCTTGGAGCGCTGCTGCTCATCGCCATCGGCACCGGCCTCTTCAAGGGCAACCTTCAGGTGATGGTAGGAAACCTCTACGACGACCCGAAATACGCCTCAAGGCGCGACTCTGCATTCAGTCTCTTCTATATGGCAATCAACATCGGCGCAATGTTCGCTCCGTCTGCCGCCACCGCCATCACCAACAAGTTCCTCGCCAAGGCAGGACTCATCTACAAGGCTGACATTCCGGCGCTTGCGCATCAGTTCATAAACGGCACAATCTCCGCCGAGAATACCGACAAGCTCGCGGACCTCGCATCACAGATGCCGGTTTCCAAGTCCGCAGCTATGGGACTGGGAGATTTCTCCGCCTACTATATCGAACATCTGTCCTCAGCCTACAATATGGGCTTTGCGGTGGCCTGCGTATCGCTGATAGCCTCCATACTCATCTACTTCTGCTGCCGCAGCTGGTTCAAGCACGCCGACATCAACGCCAAGCAGGCCAAGGCCGCGAATGTCAAGGTAGAGGAGCTCAGCCCGAAGCAGACCCGCGAGAGAATCGTGGCGCTCTGCCTCGTCTTCGCGGTGGTGATATTCTTCTGGATGGCATTCCACCAGAACGGACAGTCGCTCACCTGGTTCGCACGTGACTACACTCAGGCCACGGCCTCCGGATTCACCAGATTCGGGTTCAACATCTGGATACTCGCGCTCGTGGCGGTTTCAATCTACACCCTCTTCGGGGCGTTCCAGTCCGAGAGCCGGAAGGGCAAGGGCATCTGCGCCGCCGTCACCGCACTGCTCTGGCTCGGCGCGTGGAGAATTTACGCAGGTATGCCTGCCGTACTTGACATCCAGCCGCAGCTCTTCCAGCAGTTCAATCCGTTCTATGTGGTGTTCCTGACTCCGGTTTCGATGGCCATATTCTCCTCCCTCGCTAGCAGGAAGACCCCGAAGCACCCTAACGGCCTGGAACCTTCCGCCCCTAAGAAAATCGGCCTCGGAATGTTCGTGGCGGCCCTCGGCTACCTCATTATGATTATGGCCTCCGTAGGGCAGCCGTCACCTGCCGAGCTGGGCGGCACCGTCTCTCCGGATCCGGTAGTGCCGGCATACCTCATCAGCACATATCTGGTACTCACCTTCGCCGAACTCCTGCTCTCCCCTATGGGCATCTCGTTCGTTTCCAAGGTGGCTCCTCCTAAATACAAGGGGCTTATGATGGGTCTCTGGTTCGCGGCCACGGCTGTAGGCAACTACCTCAGCTCCGTTCCGGGACTTCTCTGGAAGGCCGTCCCGCTATGGGCCAACTGGGCGATACTGCTCGCTCTCTGCGTGATAGCAGGTGCGATAATGTTCGCTATGCTAAAGAAGATAGAGGCCGCCACGGCATAAGCGTCAAGTCCTTATGGCAGGTTCCGGCAAAATAGGCTGCTTCATACTCCGCTGCCTGACAAGACCGCTGGCAGTCCTTCCCCTCGGCTTCCACAGAAGCTGCGGACGGCTGCTGGGGAGGATGGCGGGCAATCTGTTCAGATACCGCAGGGACGTGGTGATGATAAACCTCGCCCGCAGCTTCCCGGAGAAGCACTACTCTGAACTGCAGGAGATATGCCGGAGATCCTACGCCCATTTCGGCAAGCTCATCGCCGAGGCCATCTGGTTCGGGGGTTCGTCCCCGAATCGCCTCCGCCGTTCCGGAGTCGCGAGAATCGACGATGTCTCGCTCATCAACGGCTGTTTCGACAAGGGGAAGAGCGTCATCGTGATGGGGTCGCACTGCGGCAACTGGGAGCTTTTCGGGGGCTACCGCTTCTACACGAACGAACCGTTCAAATATGACGAACTCAATATGTGCGTCGTCTATCGCAGGCTCACCAGTCCCGCGTGGGAGAGGTTTATGAAGAAGAACAGGCTTGCCGCGGTGACCGACAGGAAGCACTACGACGGGATGGTGGAATCGTTCAGGCTGATGCGGTATGTGCTTGAACACAAGGACAGGAATATGTTCTACAACATAGTGACCGACCAGTTCCCGTATTCGGACTCCTTCAGGGTCAAGGTCAGGGACTTTATGGGACAGGAGACCTGGTCTATGGGCGGCGCGACCGCGCTGGCGCACAAGCTGGGAATGGCCGTCTTCTACCTCCGTATGAAGGAAAATCAGGACGGCAACTACTCCATCAGCTTCATCCCGATATGCGAAGACGCACGGGAGATGGATTCAGTCGAAATACTCGACAGATACTACGCGCTGCTGGAGGAGGACCTCCGCGAACAGCCGTGGAATTATCTGTGGACACATAAAAGATGGAAATAACCCTCAAAACTTTTACAATATGACTATCAAGGATTTAAAGCCGGCTGCGGTCTGGGAGGCATTCTACGGACTCACACGCTGCCCTCGTCCTTCAAAGCACGAGGAAATTGTACGCGGACACATACTCGCCTGGGCGAAGGAACACGGAGTCGACGCTTTCGCCGACGAGACGGGCAACATCATTATGCGCGTTCCGGCGACACCGGGATACGAGAACCGCAAGGGCGTGATTCTCCAGGGGCATATGGATATGGTGCCGCAGAAGACGGCCGACACCGAACACGACTTCCTCAAGGACCCGATCGAGACGAGAGTCGACGGAGACTGGGTGAAAGCCTGCGGGACCACTCTCGGAGCAGACAACGGTATGGGTGTCGCTATGGGGATGGCCGTGGCTGCGGACAAGAGCCTCAAGCACGGCCCGATAGAGGTGCTGATCACCTACGACGAGGAGACCGGGATGACCGGCGCTGATGCGCTCAAGCCGGGCATACTCAAAGGAGACATCCTGCTCAACCTCGACTCCGAGGACGAAGAGGAACTCTGCATCGGCTGCGCGGGAGGACTCGACGCCATCGCGGACTTCAAGTACAGCAGCATCAAGACTCCGGCCGGATATGTCGGATACAAGCTTGTAGTGAAAGGCCTCTCCGGAGGACATTCCGGGATGGACATCTCCCTCTACAGGGCCAATGCCAACAAGGTTCTCGCCAATGCGCTGATACCGGTAATCGAGAAATACGGCGTCAAGCTGACTTCCATCAGCGGAGGAAGCCTGCGCAACGCCATCCCGTTCGAGGGAGAGGCGAAGATTGCCGTTCCGGCACAGAAGGCCGCCGCGGCGGTGAAGGCCATCAGGAAGAATTTCGCGAACGTCACCGCAAGATACAAGGAAAGCGACCCGGCGATGTCCTGCACCGTTGAGAAGAGCGTGGCGGATGCGAAGTATATCGAGGACAAGGTGGCTCTCAACGCGCTGAAAGCCATATCAGCCTGCCCGTCCAATGTCATCAGGATGAGCCAGAGTATGCCTGGCCTCACGGAGACCTCCATCAATCTCGCCGTAGTGAGAAGCGGCAAGGGCCATATCGTCGTATCGTCCCTTCTCAGAAGCGCCATAGACGAATCCAAGGCGGAACTCGCCGAGAGCGTGCGCCATATATTCGAGTTCGCGGGAGCGAAGATCCGCTTCACCGGTGGCTACTGCGGCTGGATACCAAGGCCGGACACTCCTATGATTGCGATGCTCAACGACATCCACACGAAGATGTTCGGAGGGCCGATGCACGTGCAGGCCACTCACGGCGGTCTGGAATGCGCCCTGCTCGGGGCCAAGTACCCGCACTGGGAGATGGTGTCCATAGGACCTACCATTATGTATCCTCACTCTCCTGACGAGAAGGTCAACATCCCTTCCGTACAGAAGACCTGGGAGTTCCTCAAGGCCGTGCTGGAAGCCGTTCCGGAGAAGTAGAATGACTCCTGAACTCAGGGATCAGCTTATGGACCGGGCCGAAAAATACAACGACCCGGTCTATTTCCAAGAAGACCCGATAGCGTTCCCGAGGCGTTTCGCCCTCAGCGGAGCGAGTCTGCAGGACATAGAGACGGCGGCAGTTTTCGCCGCGCATTTCGCGTGGGGAAGGCGGGCGATGATAGTGAGGGACTGCTGCAGGCTGTTCGACTTTATGGAGTGGCGGCCGTACGACTATGTGATGAGCGGAGAGTGGAGGGACGACGGGAGCAGCATACACCGCACTATAAAGTGGTCCGACATCGCGCGCATCTGCAAGGCGCTCAAGGAGTTCTACTCCGTAGAGCCGTCGCTGGAAAGCCTCGGCACGGAAGGTATGAGGGTGAGGATATTCTCTCAGAAGAGCGACCCGAAAGCCCCGGACAAGAAGCTGAATATGATGCGGCGCTGGCTTGTCCGCAACGACGGCAGGGTGGATCTCGGAGTATGGAAGCACACTTCCCCCTCGGAGCTGGTGATACCTCTGGACGTGCATGTCCACGACCAGGCCCTGAAGCTCGGACTCACCTCCCGGAAGAGCAGGGACATCGCCACTGCACGGGAGATTACGGAAGAGTTCAGGGAGATTTTCCCCGATGACCCCGCAAAGGGGGATTTCGCATTATTCGGATACGGTATAGACAATGCCTAAATTGTATATCATATCGGGATGCAACGGCTCGGGCAAGACCACGGCATCCTACACCCTGCTGCCGGATCTTCTGGAATGCAGGGAGTTCGTCAATTCCGACGAGTTCGCCAAGAGTCTCTCGCCCTTCGACCCGTCGGCGGCCTCGATTACGGCCAGCCGCTATATGCTGATGAAAATCAACTACCTGCTCGGACGCTATGAGGACTTCGGCATAGAGACCACTCTCGCCACCCGTTCCCTTGTGAAAATCATCAGAGAAGCGCAGTCCGTCGGCTATGAGGTGACGCTCCTGTACTTCTGGCTCAACTCTCCGGAACTCGCCATTCAGCGCGTCCGGGACAGGGTCGCGGCAGGCGGACACAATATCCCGGACAATGTGGTGCGCAGGCGGTATATGATGGGCCTGCAGTATTTTTTTGAAACATATCGTCCCATCTGCGACAGGTGGATACTCGCGGACAATTCCAAGTCCGTGTTCAGCATCATCGCGGAGGGTTCGAAACAGTATTCCTATATCAAGGATAACGAAAAGTATCACCTGATATGGCACATAATCCATCCGAATGAAGATTTTTGACAGATTTCAGCTTACGGAAGACCAGCTGCGCACCGTAGTGGCGGAAGGGATGCGCTCGGGAGGCGACTGGTGCGACCTGTACTTTGAAGACACCGAATACGGCGACCTGCTGCTGCGCGACGCGGAGGTCACTTCCGGGGGACACCATATCGACTGCGGCTGCGGCATCCGCGTGCTGAACGGCGAGAAGACCGGCTACGCCTATTCCGAGGGCACGGACTACGCTTCCCTGCTCAGGGCGGCGTCGGCGGCAGGCTCAATCGCCTCCGTCGGAGGAAGCACATCCCGGAAAGCGGCGTTCGCCTCCCAGGCTCTCGCGGGCGGGACGGCGGCAAAGGACAGATACCCTATGTCCGCAGACTGGCGCGGCGGGGAGACGGAAACCCTCGCGGGATTTCTCAGAAGGCTCGATGCGGAGATACGCCGCCGCGACAGCCGCGTGATCAAGGTCATCGCCGCACTCTCCTGGTCGGTCAGCGAGGTGATGATGTTCAATTCTCTGGGAGAACTCACCTCCGACCGCAGGCCGCTGGGCAGCGTCACGGTGCAGACCATCTTCCGTCAGGGGGAGAGTACCGAAAACAGCAGCGTCTCCCGGAGTCTGCGCACGGGGGTCGAGATGATATGCGACAGCCTGCTGGAGGATCTCGCGCAGAGAGCGGTCAAGGGGATTGACGAGAGATTCGCCGCCCGCAGGCCGAAAGGCGGGCAGATGCCCGTGGTGATGGGGGCCGGAGCCTCCGGAATCCTGCTGCACGAGGCGATGGGCCATGCTTTCGAGGCGGACTTCAACCGCAAGGGGCAGTCCATATTCTCCGACAAGATGGGCCGGAGAGTGTGTCCGGAAGGTGTCAACATCATCGACGACGGCACCATCACGGCCAACCGGGGGGCCTGCAGCTATGACGACGAGGGCATCCCGGGGCAGAAGACTTATATGGTCACGGACGGGGTGCTGACTTCCTATCTGCACGACCGCATCAGCGCGGCGTTCTACGGGGTCTCCCCCACCGGCAACGGACGGAGGGAGTCGTTCCGCTACAACCCCATACCCCGGATGAGGGCGACCTATATGGAAAGCGGGACGGGAGGCGGCGTCGCAGACCTGATAGCCTCGGTGAAGAAGGGAGTCTTCGTGGACCAGTTCGCCAACGGGCAGGTCAAGATCGGCGAGGGGGATTTCACCTTCTATGTCAGAAGCGGATTCCTCATAGAGGGCGGACGGCTGACTATGCCGATAAAGGACATCAATATAATAGGCAACGGTCCCCAGGCTCTCGCGGACATCGAGGCGGTGGCTTCGGACCTCAAGATAGATGAAAGCACCTGGACCTGCGGGAAGGAGCAGAGCGTGCCGGTATCCTGCGGCATTCCGTCGGTGCTGATACGCAATCTTACAGTAGGAGGAGGAGAATAATGCTGATAAGTACAGAAGACATCAGACTCGTGGAGGCGAGCCTTGAGACGGCGCGGAAAGCGGGGGCGGAGAAAGCCCGCGCGACACTCTCCAGAAGCGAGGAAGACCTCGTGGCCACACTCAACGGAGAAACGGACAGGGTCACGCACTGCGCCGACTCCTCCCTCAGTCTCGCGCTGTTCGCGGACGGGCGTTTCGGGACTTTCTCCACCAACCGTCTGGAGGAGGACTCGCTCCGGGATTTCATCCGGACTTCCGTGGATATAGTGAAAAGCATCTCCCCGGACCCCTGCAGGGATCTCCCCGATCCGGGACGCTGCTGCACGAAGGCAGTGAGCGGAGACGAACTCGGCCTGAGAGACCCTCTCCGCGACAGTCTCGACCCTCAGGAAAGGAGGCGCATAGCGGAGGAGGCTTCGGTGTTCAATGCCGGAGGCATACTCTCCGAAGAGGGAGAATATTCCGACAGCATCTATGACACCATATTGATGGACAGCAACGGCACTTTCTGCCGGCACTGCGAGACTTCATTCGACTACGGCGTGGAGATAACGGTGGAGCAGGACGGGGAGAAATACAGCGGCTACTGGTGGGATTCCGCCTCACGTCTCGATTCGCTGGACAGCAGGTCCTGCTGCCCGACGGCGCTCAGAAGGGCTCTGGACAGAAGGGGGGCCGAAGCGCTGAGCGGCGGCAAGTACAATCTCGTCATCGACAGCGAAGTGGCCTCAAAAGTGGTCTCCCCCGTCCTGAAGGCGCTCAACGCCTATTCCATCCAGCAGAACAGCTCGTTCCTCACGGGCAGCCTCGGGAAGAGGCTCTTTCCTCAGGAACTCACGATAATGGATGTGCCGCATATCGGCGGACAGACCTGCTCCAAGCTCTTCGACTCGGAGGGAGTGGCCACGGTCGAGACCCCGATTATCAAGGACGGCGTGGTGTGCGAGTATTTCGTGAACACCTATATGTCCCGCAAGATGGGCATCGCCCCCACCATAGAAGACGCCACCCGACCGAAAGTGATGCCGGACGCATCGCACCGCGACAAGGACGGCATACTGAAACTCTGCGGGAAAGGCATACTCGTCACCGACTTCAACGGAGGCAACAGCAACCCCGTGACGGGTGATTTTTCCTATGGGGTGGAGGGCTTCTATTTCGAGAACGGTCTGATAGTCAAGCCAGTGAGCGAAATGCTCGTGACGGGGAACTTCCTTGAGCTGTGGGGAAGGCTGATTGCGGTCGGCGATGACGCAAGAAGCTGTATGTCAAAACTTATTCCTACCTTAGCATTCGAAAATGTCGACTTCAGCGGATAGGCGAAGCCGAGGTTTCAGATTATAATTTTTTTTAAAATATGAACATCAAGAAAAACAATGTGGTGGCTCTCAGCTATGAGCTGACGGTTGAAGGCAAGACGGCGGACAAGGCCGGCTCCGACGCTCCTCTCGAATATATCCACGGTACAGGTATGCTGCTGCCGAAGTTCGAGGCGGAAGTCGAAAACAAGAAGGCGGGAGACACTTTCGAATTCACCCTCACCCCGGAGGAAGGCTACGGGGAATATGACCCTAAATACAAGGTGGACATCCCGAAGAGCGCCTTCGAGGTGGACGGGAAGCTGCGCGAAGACCTGCTCTTGCCGGGGAACGTGATACCTATGCTCAACTCCGCCGGACAGGTGGTGCAGGGGCTGGTGGAGTCTGTCGGCGAGGACAGCGTGAAGATGGACTTCAACCACCCGATGGCAGGCAAGACCCTGCATTTCAGCGGGAAGGTGGAAAGCGTGCGCGAGGCCACCGAGAAGGAACTCAAGGAAGGGCTGCACGGGGAATATCTCCCTAAGGAGGGCTGCTGCGGAGGATGCGGCGGCGGAAACTGTGACTGCGGCGATGACTGCAATTGCGGAGACGGCTGCGACTGCGGCTGCAAGGAGGACGGCTGCAATTGCGGAGACAAGGATGGCGGCTGCGGCTGCGGCGATGACTGCGGTTGCGGGCATTGAGGACTGCCGTTGTCATACTGAACTGGAACACGAGGGATCTCCTCGCGCAATTCATCCCCGCCATCGAGAGAAGTCTGGACGGGATGGATGCGGAACTCATCGTGGCTGACAACGCCAGCACCGACGGTTCCGTCGAGATGCTTTCGGAGCATTTCCCACAGCTGAAGACAATCAGGCTGGAGCGCAACTACGGCTTCACCGGAGGCTACAACAGGGCGTTTGCCCGGATACTCGAGGGCGGCTGCGGAGGGGAGGTCCCGGAATATCTGCTTCTCATCAATTCCGACGTGCTGGTGAGCCCCGGCTGGCTCGATGACCTCGTCCGTCATATGGACGCGCATCCGGACTGCGGAGTCTGCGGCCCAAAGATGCTCGCGCTTCGCCACGAGGACGGGGGATATGTCACAGGCGACACTCTGGAATATGCCGGCGCCGCGGGCGGTTATCTCGACCGCTACGGGTACCCGTTCTGCAGGGGGCGTGTGCTGAACCGCACCGACAAGGACGGCCCGCGCTACTGCGGGGAGAAGGACGTGCTGTGGGTATCGGGCGCCTGTATGATGACCCGCTCCAGTCTCTGGAAGGACATCGGGGGCTTCGACGGGAGATTCTTCGCCCACATGGAGGAAATCGACTACTGCTGGAAGGCGCAGCTCTGCGGATACAGGGTCAGCGTCATCCCTTCCTCGAAGGTCTATCATCTGGGCGGAGGGACGCTCCCGAGGACATCTCCGGCCAAGCTGAAGCTCAACTACCGCAACGGACTGCTTATGCTGGAGAACAATCTCGCCGCCACGATAGGAGCCGGAAGGGCGCGCAGACGCATCAGGATGCGCAGGCTGCTGGACAACTGCAGCGCGGCGGTCTATCTGCTCGGCGGGAGAAGAGACCTTTTCCGCGCCGTGCGGGAAGCCCACCGGGAATATGCGGTCTTGCGTACGGAACCCGTCAGAGTGAAGAATCCCAAGGGCAGCCCCGCAGGACTCATCGACATAGACATCATCCTGCAGGCTTTCCTGAGGGGGAAGGGGATATTCGATTATTTGCTACGATATGAAGATAGTCATTGAAGGCGCGGGCGAGATCGGGTCTCATCTCGCGAAAATGCTCAGGGCCGAGGGCAATGAAATCACGGTCATCGACGACAATCCGCAGCGAATCGGGGCTCTGGCGGCCAGTTCGGACCTGGAGACCGTCACCGGGAATCCGTCATCCATCAAGACCCTGCGCGAAGCCGGGGCCGGCAGCGCGGACCTCTTCATAGCGGTCTATCCCTTCGCGGCACAGGAAATCAATATCGTGGGGGCCCTGCTCGCGAAGAGGCTCGGAGCGGCCAAGGTCATCGCGAGAATCAGCGACGAGGACTGTCTGTCGGCGGAGAACAAGCTGCTGTTCAAGGAGTCCGGAATAGATATGATGTTCTATCCGGAACGCATCGCGGCGGATGAAATCATAGCCTTTCTGAAGCACAATTCCACTGCGGAGACCATGGAATTCGCCCGGGGGAAGCTTCAGATTGCCGTGTTCAAGCTCAACGAGGACTCCCCTCTCCTCGACCTGAAGCTCTCGGAATTCATCGGTACGATTCCCCCTGACCAGCTCAGGCAGTTCCGCGTGATAGCCATCTCGCGCGACGGGAAGACCGTCATCCCGAAACTCAACACCAAGTTCCAGTTCGGAGATTTGGTCTTCACCATATCAAGGCGGGAGGGAGTGGAACTCCTGCACAGGCTCTTCGGCAAGAGCAATATCGACATCGGCAGCGCATTTATCCTCGGCGGAGGCAGGACGGCGGAGATGCTGGCGAGGTCCCTCGCGCAGAACGGTCTGACTGTCAAGATAGTAGAGAAGGACAGAGATTGCTGCATCCATCTCTCCGAGAGTCTTCCGGACTCTGTTATGGTCATCAACGGCGACGGGCGCAATTCCGATTTCCTCTATGAGGAGGGCATTCAGCAGTACGACGCGTTCATCGCCCTCGGAGACAACGACGAGAGCAATGTGCTCTCCTGCGTGGTGGCCCGCAAATTCGGTGTGGCGCGGACGGTTGCGGAGGTGGAGAACATCGAGTATATCCGGCTCGCCGAGGAGATGGGGGTGGACAATGTGATCAACCGCAAACTCATCACCGCAGGAAGGATTTTCCGACTCACCCTCTCCGGCAAGGCCCGCTTCGTCAGATATATGGCCGGCACTGACACCGAAGTGGTGGAATACACCGTCGCTCCCGGGGCCGCCATCACCAAGGCCCCGCTCAAGGAGCTGAATTTCCCGCAGAATGCGATAATCGGCGGAGTAATCAGGGGCGGTGACGCCTTCATCGCCGTCGGGGACACGCTGATAGAGGCATACGACAGGGTGGCGATATTCGCCCTGCCGGAGTCCATCAAGGAGATGGACGGGTTCTTCCGGTGACAATATGTCACTGGCAGGAGATTTGATTGGAGTTTGCGAAACTTTGAATGATTATGGCAGAAAAGGACAATATAAAGCAGGAGTCCGAAATCGAAAAGGACAGCGAAGCAGTTGACAACAAAAAGAAAAAGCAGAAGAAGGAAGACCCGCTGAAGAAGCAGATCGAAGAGCTTTCTGACAAATTGGCGAAGGAGAAGGAGGACTACCTCCGTCTGATGGCGGAGTTCGAGACTTTCCGCAGGCGTTCCGCCGAGGAGAGGCTCTCTCTGGTCGCTTCGGCTTCCGCCGACACCGTAAAGGGGATGCTCCCCGTGCTGGATGCCTGCGAAAGGGCCGTAGAGATGCTTTCCGGCTCGACTGACGATGCGGCCAAGGAAGGGACGGAACTCATCTACAGCAAGCTGATGGACTATCTCAAGTCCAAGGGGCTTGCCCGTATCGAGGCCAAGGGCGAGCTGTTCGACACCGACTTCCACGAGGCCGTGACCCAGATTCCCGCCGGCAGCGAGGAGATGAAGGGGAAAGTGATCGACGTGATTCAGACGGGATATACTTTCAACGGCAAGGTACTCCGCTACGCCAAGGTCGTAGTCGGGGCATAAAATTTTCTGTGCGATATGGCGGAGAAAAGAGATTATTATGAAGTGCTCGGACTCCAGAAGGGGGCGAGCGCCGACGACATAAAGGGCGCGTACAGAAAAGCCGCGCTCAAATGGCATCCGGACCGCTGGGTAAACGGCACGGACGCGGAGAAGAAGACGGCTGAGGAGAAGTTCAAGGAAGCTTCCGAGGCATATTCGGTGCTGAGCGACCCCGACAAGAAGGCGAAATACGACCAGTTCGGATTCGCTGGAGTGTCCGGTGCGGCTGACCAGAACTGGGCGCAGGGCTTCGGCAGCCTGAACGACCTGCTGAAAAACATTTTCGGAGGAGGATTCGACTTCGGGGGCGACTTCGGAGGCTTCAGCGGCTTCGGAGGTTCGTCTTTCGGAGGCAGATCCCAGCGCGGAGGCTCACGCGCCGCCAGGGGCAACGACCTCGCGGTCAAAGTCCGTCTCACGCTTGAAGAAATCGCGAACGGCTGCGAGAAGACGGTAATGGTCGAGCGCAACCGTCCCTGCCCGAAATGCGGCGGACGCGGCACGGCCAACGCTTCCGATGTCAAGGTATGCCCTACCTGCAACGGCAGCGGACAGGTTATGAGCGGGAGCTTCTTCTTCAGCAAGGTGAGCACCTGCCCCAACTGCAAGGGTTCCGGCAAGGTGGTAAGCAACCCCTGCTCCGGCTGCCGCGGGACGGGCGTGGTGAAGGTCAGGGAGAATGTCAGCGTCAGGATTCCGGCGGGAGTCGAGAACGGGATGCAGCTCACCGTACAGGGCGGAGGAGACACCGGCCCTCAGGGAGGAGTCAACGGAGACCTCTATGTGACCATTGAGGAGATCCCACATTCCCTCTTCAGGCGCGACGGGGTCAATCTCTTCTACACCAAGGTGATAAGAGTCACGGACGCGATACTCGGATGCGAGATTACGGTGCCTTGTCTCGACGGGCCGCAGACCATAAAGCTGCCTGCCGGCACGCAGTCCGGCACTGTGCAGAAGCTTCGCGGCAAGGGAATCCCTGCTGTCAACGGCTACGGGGTCGGCAAAGGCGACCTCTATGTCAAGATACTCATCTGGGTTCCCCACAAGCTGAGCCGCAGCGAGAAGGAAGCGATTGAAGCCATCAGGAACAGCGAATCCTTCAAGCCCGCTCCGACGAGGGACGATATGGAGATTCTCAAAAAAGAGAGTGAATTCTTCTGAAAAATTTTGTAGGATTGCATTTATTTCCTATATTTGCAGTCCGAAAAAAGCAGCCTCTCGTCAGACGGTTTGATGACGCTGCGCTTGACAACATAATTTGCGTTATGGATTTGATGAAAATCGTGGAGCAGTCCTTTACTGAAAACAAGGCTGCATCCTACCCTGAGTTCAAGGCCGGTGACACCATCACCGTGACCTACAAGATTAAGGAAGGTGACAAGTTCAGACTTCAGAGTTTCCGTGGCGTGGTCATCCAGATTTGCGGAGCCACCCCGTTCACGAGGACTTTCACTATCCGCAAGATATCCAACGGTGTCGGAGTTGAGAGGATTTTCCCTTACGAGTCTCCGGCCATCGAGAAGATTGAACTCAACAAGGTCGGCAAGGTTCGTCGCGCACGCATCTTCTACCTCCGCAATCTGGCAGGCAAGAAGGCCCGCATCAAGGAGGCGAAGCGCGGTGTAAAGGAGACTCCGGCAGAATAATACTACGGACCGGCTTCGTGCCGGTCACGGTTTGGCGCCTTAGCTCAGCTGAATAGAGCATTTGACTACGGATCAAAAGGTCGCAGGTTTGAATCCTGCAGGCGTCACAAAAA
>CAVGPE010000091.1:0-9200 GCA_963631065.1 Ruminococcus bicirculans (ex Wegman et al. 2014) | reverse complement strand
CGCTTTTCGGAGACCTCCGTGATGTCAAGCGCATCGCGGAGGTCTCTTCTTTTTTATGGTCTTTCAGGCATATTGCTTCTGCCGCCCGGGGCCGGGAACATGTGTCTGTAGAGGAGGAAAGGCCGCTTCAGCGGCGCAGCAATACTACCGCCCAGACTTCGCAGCCCTCGCCGCGCCCGACAAAGCCGAGCCGTTCCGTAGTCGTGGCCTTGATGCTGACAGAAGAGGAGTCCACGCCCATTATTCCGGCGAGTTCGGAACGCATTTCCGGGATATACCGCGAGAGTTTAGGGGACTGCAGGGCTATGGTGATGTCGGCGTTCCCCACTTCCCAGGAATCCTTGCGGACAAGCTCCATCACTCTTGCGAGCAGTATGCGGCTGTCGATGCCGGCGAATTCCGCGGACGAGTCCGGGAAGTGCTTGCCGATATCCCCGAGCGCAAGCGCACCGAGAATGGCGTCACAGAGCGCGTGGATGGCCACATCCCCGTCGGAATGTGCCACAAATCCGGTATCCGAGGCGATGTCCACGCCGCACAGCCGCATCCGCAGTCCCTCCGCGAGCGCGTGCACGTCGTATCCCTGTCCTATTCTGATATCCATAGCGGAGCAAAATTACGGAAATTATATTACTTTTGCAGGTTATGGGATTATTTAATTTTTTCGGCGACAACGAGCACCGGGTCTTCAACTACAGGCCTGTCTATTACAATCAGGAAGAGGACGAACGCCGGCGCAAGTTCGGCGCGGTGGACGGGACCCTCGGCAAGGAGAAGAAGGAGGGGACCTATGTACCCGGCTCATATATCAAGGGTTCGCTGCGCGACGGACACTACCAGCGCACGCGCTCCCATCTGAAGAAAACCCAGACCGTCATCGGCATCGTCACGATGCTGCTGATATGCGCCGTACTCTTCTTCATCGCCAAGTTCTACTCGCTGCTGTAGGGCGGAATATCCGGTCATCTCGAAGAAATGGGTTCTCTAAAGGTCCTTCCGGCACAGATTGCCAATATGATAGCGGCGGGAGAGGTGGTACAGCGCCCCTCGTCCGTCGTCAAGGAATTGATGGAGAACGCAGTGGATGCCGGTGCTGACCAGCTGAACGTCATAGTCACCGATGCCGGACGCACTCTGATACAGGTCATCGACAACGGCTGCGGGATGAGTCCCGCCGATGCGGTGCTGTGCTTCGAGCGTCACGCCACATCCAAGATAGCCTCCGCCGAAGACCTCGAAGACATAATGACTTACGGCTTTCGCGGCGAGGCCCTCGCGAGCATCGCGGCGGTTTCGGAAGTCTGCCTGAAGACCAGACGCGAGAGCGACGAGACCGCGACGGAAGTCCGGATCTCCGGCAACGGAGAGACCCGCACGTCGTCAGTCTCGGCTCCTGTGGGGTCCAACTTCGCGGTGCGCAACCTCTTCTACAACACCCCTGCCCGGCGCAAATTTCTCAAGTCGGACAATGTCGAGCTGAAGCACATCATCGAAGAATTCACCAGAGTCGCCATTACCAGACCGCAGACATCATTTACGCTCTCGTCCAACGGACGGGACATCTTTGTGCTGAAAAAGGCCAAGTCGCTCAAATTCAGAATACTCGACCTGCTCGGAAGCAATGTGGTCGGAGATGTGGTGGATATCAGCGCCGACACCTCCGTGGTCCGGCTGAGCGGATTCGTCGGGAGGCCCGACAGCGCGAAGAAAACCCTCGGCAACCAGTTCTTCTTCGTCAACGGCAGGTACTTCCGCAGCGCATATCTCCACAAGGCGGTGATGAAAGCCTACGAGGAGATGATCCCCGACGGGGCCACTCCGTCGTACTTCATATTCCTCGAGACAGACCCGCACTCCATCGACGTCAACATCCACCCGACCAAGACGGAAATCAAGTTCGAGGATGACTCGGTGATATTCCAGATAATCTATGCCTGCGTGAGGGAGACTCTCGGACGGCACAGTTTCGGCGCGGACATCGACTTCGACACCGAAGGGGCGGTGGAACTCCCGCAGCTCGGCAGAAGTTTCGGGCAGTACAGGGAGATAAGTGCGCCGCAGACCCAGATAGACCCGGCTTTCGACCCGTTCAGCCCCATAGCGGACAGCAGTTTCGAAAACGGCGGCAGGGACAGTTCCGCCGGCGGCGGATACAGTCCGTACGTGACCCGGCGCGACGACTACGGCAAGCTCTTCGAGGACAAGGAGGCGGCGGAGACCAGGGTGATGATTCTGCACGGGAAATATATCCTCACCCCTGTGTCTTCCGGAGTGATGGTGGTGGACGTGAGCCGGGCGCGGGAGAGAATACTCTACGACAGGACACTCAAGGCCCTCTCCGGCAGCGGGGGGCATATGACCCAGACGGCGCTTTTCCCGGTGGAGGTGCAGGTCGGGGCGGAGAATCTGACGCTATTCGAGGAGCATTCCGCGATGCTCTCGGAACTCGGATTCGACATCACTCCGTTCGGGGCCGACAGCGTGGTGGTGAACGGAGTGCCGGACGGCTACAGCTGCGAAAGCGGCAAGGTGCAGCAGACTGTCGGCGAGCTGATGTGCATCCTCTCGGAGAACGGCGACGCTCTTCCGGAGTTGACCCGGCAGCGTACGGCCGAGAGGTTCGCCCGTATGGGGGCCTCCAACGCCGCGCCTCTGACATCGCCGCTGGAGGCCCGGCAGCTTATTGACACGCTTTTTGCAAGTGACAACGCGGAACTGACCTCGAACGGACGGCGGATTGTGAAAATCGTCAAGATAGGGGATATCGACAAATTGTTTTAAAAAGATAAGAACTTCCAAATGTCTTTCTTCTTCGGAAATTACGGAAACGGCGGCAGCGGGGGCTTTATGTCCAATGTGCCGACGGTCACAAAAAACCTGGTAATCATCAACTGCATCGTCTTTGCCGCCTGTATCATCAACAGGGACTATATGACGGAGAACTTCGCTCTCTTCTACCCCACCTCTCGTTACTTCCGCTGGTGGCAGGTGGTCACGCATATGTTTATGCACGGGGGATTCTGGCACATTTTCTTCAATATGTACACGCTCCTTATTTTCGGCAGCGTCGTGGAGAGGATTATCGGGCAGAAGAAGTTTCTGTTTTTCTACTTTGTCTGCGGACTCGGCGCCGTCGCGATGCATACGGGGGTGGAGTATCTGCAGATGCAGTCATTCGTCCAGGGGGCGGCTATCGGCAATCCTGTGGCCCTGCAGAATATGGCCATCATCAAGCTCACCCCGACCGTGGGCGCTTCCGGGGCCATCTACGGTGTGCTGATAGGCTATGCCATGCTCTTCCCGGATGCGAGGATGACCCTGCTTTTCCCTCCTGTGACGCTCAGCGCCAAATGGATGGTGGCGGTGTTCGCGCTCATCGAACTTCTCACCGGGGTCACCGGCACGCTGAGCGGAGTGGCGCATTTCGCGCACCTCGGCGGTATGCTCCTCGGCTATCTGATGATACGCTGCTGGAGGAGTCGCGGGATACTCTTCGATAAAGACAGAATCTGGATGTAATGGAAGCTAAAAGCATAATCAGCGAAGCCGTGGAGACACTCCGCGCGGGCGGGGTGATACTCTACCCGACAGACACGATATGGGGTATAGGCTGCGACGCCTGCAACGCGGAGGCGGTGGAGAAGGTGTTCCGCATCAAGCGGAGGTCGGAAGCCAAGTCGCTCGTGCTGCTCGCCTCCGACCTGGATATGGTCGCTAAGTATGTGAAGGAGATTCCGTCCATCGCCATCGACCTGGTGGAGGTGAATGACGCTCCGATGACCATCATCTACCCGCAGGGGCAGTATCTTGCGTCCAACGTGACGGCTGAGGACGGCAGCGTGGGCATACGCATCCCGTTTGTGGAGGAGGGGCAGACTCCGGACACGAGTTCCGCCGCATTCTGCAGGGAGCTGGTGCGCAGGCTGCGCAGGCCTCTGGTCAGCACTTCGGCCAATATCTCCGGCGAGCCGTCGCCGAAGAGCTTTGCGGAAATCCCGGAGGCGGTACGCTCGGCGGTGGACTACTGCGTACCCCGGAGTTTCGACCGCGGTTCAGAGGGGCGCGCCTCACAGATCATCAAGCTCGGTCTGCGCGGTGAGGTGGAGATAATAAGAAGCTAATCCTGCATCCCGGCGCGGAAGACTTCCCGGAAGTCAGGGAAGGATTTCCCGACGCAGGTTTCATCGTCGATGACTACAGGGGTCGCCGCCGCTACGGAAGCGACCTTGAGGGCCATCACCATACGGTGGTCGTGCCGCGAGCTGTATTCTCCTCCCCGGAGCAGCCTGCCGTTCAGCAGGCGCGAGGATAGGGATTCTCCGCAGATGAACATATCGTCCCCTTCGATTCTGGCTTCCACTCCCATCTTGTCCAGCATCGTCAGTATGGCCTCCGCCCGGTCGGATTCCTTGGCGGCGAGCCGTCCGGCGCCTGAAATCCGGCTCTCTCCGGAGCAGAACGCTGCCAGTACGGCCGTGATAGGGAAGAGGTCGGGTGCATTGCCGAGGTCGCGCTCGAATGCCTCCAGAGGGGCTTTGCGCACGCAGATGCTGTCATCTTCGAGCTGGGAGACCACCGCTCCGGCTTCCACGAGGATATCTATTATGGCGAGGTCGGCCTGCAGGGACTTGGTGTCCAGACCGATGATTTCCGCTGAGCCGTACAGCGCTCCGGCCACAAGGAAATTGGCCGCCGCGCTCCAGTCGCTCTCGATTGCGAAGTTCGCGGCCCTGTATCTCTGGCCTCCGCGTATGCGGAAACTGATGCCGGAGCAGGACGACCAGTCTTCGGCTTCGAGCATCTCGGCGTCGCCCTCCATCTCGCTGCGTGTGCGGATGCCGAAATGTCTGAGAACATCGAGAGTCATATACATATACGGGATGCTCTTCGGCTCGCTGACATGCAGGGAGGAGTCTTCCGCACACAGCGGAAGTGCCATCAGCAGGCCTGATATCAGCTGCGAACCTCCGTTTCCCGGGACTTCCGCCGTACCGGGAATCAGCCGTCCCTTGACCTGCAGCGGCACATAGAGTTCGCGTCCCGGCTGCGTTCCGGAGTTGGAGAGCAGCACGCCGTATGCCGCCATTATCTCCGCAGCTCTGCCGAGCGGCCTGCGCAGCAGAGTACCCCTGCCATCCACGGTGAAGTTTCCCGGCCCTGCGGCGGCGAGGGTGGGGATGAGCAGCCGTGTCAGCAGTCCCGATTCTCCGGTGTCGACCCCTGTCGTCCCGAGGCTGCCCGGGCCGGCCCCCGTGCCGGTAATCGTGAGCGTGCCTCCGTTTTCCTCCACCTGCGCTCCTATCTGCCGCGCCGCGTCGAGGGCCGCCTGCGAGTCGCCGCAGGGGCTGTAGCCGCTCAGGACGGAGCGGCCTTCCGCGAGGGCGGCGGCGATGATCGCTCTCTGCGCGAAGCTTTTGGATGCCGGCATCCTTAAGCCTTCGGCGTGATAGCCCTTGAACGCCCCATAGACCGCCCGGCGCATATCCTCCGCCGTCCACTGTCCCGGGGCCGAGGCTTCCTCTTCGCTGAGGGCTGCATAGCTGAACGGCGCACCCCGTCGCAGACACTCTATGCGGGAGCCGCGTCCCGCCTCTCCCATCCCGAATGCTATCAGCCTGCCTTCCAGAGACGGCAGGTCTTCGAGGACGATGGAGTAGAGGGCTTCGATACGCGCCGCGTCCTGCGGGCTGTCGCAGCGGACGGCGATTTTGGCTATGTCCGCTCCGTAGCGGAAGCAGCGGGCGAGGGCCATCTGCAGCACCTCATCGTCGGGAGTTCCGGTGAAATTGTGGTACGAGCGGATGATTTCCGTGCCGTGTTTCCGGCACAGCGTCCGGAAGGTCTTGCTCAGGGCGGATGATGCTTCTATTTCGAGGTCGGCGAAGCGCGCCCCGGCTTCTATCGCAGTGCGGAGCCGTCTTTCGGCGGTCTCTTCTCCCGCTTCGTCTATCCTGCAGGTGGCCACAAGGGGAGTGTCGGAGTTGCCGAACAGGTCTTCTGTCTCTTCTTGAGTCAGGGGACAGCGGTCGAGCCGGATTTCCGCCATTTCGGTCAGCGGGGACGCGAGGATTTCGAGAATCTCCGCGTATGTCTTGTTCTGTATGCTAATGCAGATCATTAAGGTCTTTAATTATCACTTTTCCTATTTTCTTTATCAGCACGAAGTGGATGATGCCCTTCTCCGCCTTCTTGTCCTTGCGTATGGCCTGCTCCAGAGCCTCTTCCGGGCAGGGGAGCTCCACCGGTAGTCCGCAGGCGAGAAAGTCCTTTTTGAGGCCTTCCGCCAGACCGGCGGACGCGAAGTCGAGCTTTTCGGAGAGCTGAGCGGCGCGGATTATGCCTGCGGCTACGGCCTCGCCGTGTGTCATCGGGTCTGGGGTCTGATGCGTGTGCTGATACCATTCTATCGCGTGGGCGTAGGTGTGGCCGAGATTGAGCTTGCGCCGCAGCCCCTCTTCGAAGGGGTCCTTCTCCACTATGCGGCGCTTGATGTCGGCGGCTGCCTGCACGAGCGGAGAGAGAGCCTTGAAGTCGACCTTTCCGGACAGGGCTTCCACCGCCCGGCGGTAGTTGCCCTTGTCTTCGATGATGAATGTCTTGAGAAGTTCTGCGGCCCCGGAGCGGAGCTCGCGTTCCGGCAGGGTCTTGAGAGTGTCGGGGCAGATTCTCGTGTCGGACGGGAAACGGACGAGTCCGATCATATTCTTGTATGAATCGAGGTTCACTCCCGTCTTGCCGCCTATCCCCGCATCGACCTGGCCCAGCAGGGTCGTGGGGTAGTTGACATACCTTACTCCGCGCTTGTAGATACTTGCGGCCAGACCCACCATATCCGTGGTCACGCCCCCTCCGACGGCATATACTACCGCGTCACGGTCAGCTCCCTCGGAGAGCAGCCAGCGGCAGATTTCGAGTACGCTCTCCATCGTCTTGTGTTCCTCGTCCGCAGTGAGGGCAAGCGCGGGCCGGCCTTCGGCGATGCCGAGGGCGAACTCCGCCACGTTGCGGTCGTATACCACGAAAACATTGTCCATAATATATGTGTACAGGAGAACGAAGATAGTTCAAATATTTGATAAATCGCGTTTTTTGGATACCTTTGCACTCCCCTCTTTGCCCGAGTGGCGGAATTGGTAGACGCGATGGACTCAAAATCCATTATCCTTTAAAGATGTGCCGGTTCGAGTCCGGCCCCGGGCACTGGATCGATATGACAAACAAGCCGGCGGCGGTCAGCAGCGCGTTGATGAGCAGAAGCTCGAAGCCGATGCGGTAGCCTCCGAACCAGGCTTCGCTGTGCGTCGCGAGGAGCAGGCAGAGCAGCGGCGAGAGTACGCATATCACCGGCACAAGGCGGTCGCACGGCCTGCGGCGGCTCAATATCCCGAAAAAATACAGTCCCAGCAGCGGCCCGTAGGTGTAGCTCGCCACGGTATAGACCGCATTGATGACGCTCCCGTCGCCTATGGCGCGGAAGCCGACGATTATGAATCCCATCACGACCGCGTTGCACAGATGCACGGCGGTGCGGACGCGTTTCAGCCGGCGCTCGTCATATTTCCTGTCAGCCTTGAGGATATCCACCGTAAACGAAGTCGTCAGGGCCGTGAGCGCGGATCCGGCGCTGCTGAACGCCGCCGCGACAAGCCCGAGTATGAAGAGCAGGCCGACTTCCGGCGGCATATATGCGGCTCCGCTCACAGGGTCCGTGCCACAGGCGATTGTGGGGAAGAGGTCATCGGGCTTGGCGATGCTGACTCCCCGGCTCGCGGCGAACCGGTAGAGCAGCACTCCGAGGCTCAGGAAGAGCAGGTTCACCGGGATGAACGCCGCCCCGTACGAAAGCACATTGCGCCGGCTTTCCCGCAGATTGCGGCAGGAGAGGTTCTTCTGCATCATATCCTGGTCGAGGCCGGTCATCGCTATGGTGGTGAACATCCCGGCGAGGAACTGTTTCCAGAAATACCGGGTGTCCCTGAAGTCATCGAAAAACCACACCCTGCTCATCCCGCTGTCCCCGACAGCCGCGCACAATCCATTGAAATCCAGCCCCATCTGCTTCCCGACATAGTATATGCACAGCACTACGGCGGCAATCAGGCAGAGCGTCTGGAGCATATCCGTCCATACGAGCGAGCGCACACCTCCCCGGAAGGTGTAGAGATAGACGATGAGCATAGTAGCTATGACATTGAGTCCGAAAGGAATACCGAGCGGGTCGAAGACAATCAGCTGCAGGACTATGGCGGTAAGATACATCCTCACGCCGCAGCCGAGCAGTTTGGAGAGCAGGAAGAACGCCGCTCCGCTCCGGTAGCTGTGCGGCCCGAAACGCCCTTCGAGGTAGGCGTAGAGGCTGTTCATATTGATGCGGTAGAAGAGCGGCAGCAGCACATAGGCGATTACGGCATAGCCTGCTGTGAAGCCCAGAACCATCTGCATATACGAGAACTCCGCCCCCGCCACCATCCCCGGCACGGAGATGAACGTGACCCCGGAGATTGAAGTCCCAATCATCGCCACCGCCACTACGGGCCAGGGCGACTTTCCTCCTCCGCGGAAGAAATCCGCGCTGCCGCCTCCCCTGCGCGAACTTATAAGGCTCACCGCCATCAGCAGCAGGAAATACGCCGCGATTACAATCAGTCCGGTCATAGCTGTCATAAGAACGCAAAAATAAGTCAAATCTTCTTATCTTTGCTGTCCGCCATTATGGTTTCAGGCAGCCGATGGGGACGACATAGACATCGTCATCCCGCTTGTAGGCCAAGCTTCCTACGGCTGTCAAAACCATCTTGAATGATGGGACATTCATTTTGTCCGTGTTGATGCTGGCGGAGAGCCTTTTCAACGAATTTGCCCCCTCATCTATAAGTTTCTGTCCGCCGAGTTTTATTTCCACGAGAGCATATATGTCCTGTAAGAAGCTGTTCCGTTCATCCAAATCCTAAAATCTTTGGAAATATTCGGATTACATTCCTAATATCTTGTGAGATATTCGGAATGTACTATATTTGCAATATGATAAAGAGGCAAATAGAAAACAGCATCAAGGCGACGCTTTCAGACAGAAAGGCAGTTGTCCTTCTTGGTCCGAGACAGGTGGGCAAGTCAACACTGATGAATCTTATATTTTCCGGAGACCCCTCCGTGAAATGGTTTACCGGGGATGACCCCGCCGACAGGGAGGCCTTAACCGA
>CAVGPE010000090.1:0-7744 GCA_963631065.1 Ruminococcus bicirculans (ex Wegman et al. 2014) | reverse complement strand
ACTGTCTTGTAGCTTTGTGTGTCCACTGTCTTGATCTTAAAATAGTTAATAAAAAATTGCGATCCCTACACAAAATAGGGGTCGCAAAGATAAGCAATTATTTTGTCAAATCAAAAATTCCGCCTCGCTATGCGATGAAATTGGCCTGTACAAAGGCGTTCACAGCCACCGCGACGAAGAGAAGGCAGATGACGGAGACGAATATGACTCCTATCACCTTGACGCGCTTGAACCACACGCTGCCGTCCCAGCCGACGGTCTGGAACATGCTCCAGAAGCCGTGGGTGAGGTGGAACCAGATGGCCGCAAACCAGATGATATATATCGCAAGCACCCACCAGTTGCCGAATACCGTGACGAGCAGCAGGTAAGGGTTGTCCTCATAGTTGCCTATGCCGAACAGCTCCGGCAGCTGCATCTTCGCCCAGAAATGGAAGAGATGGAAGCAGAGCAGACCGAGAATCACGATGCCCAGCACGAACATATTGCGTGCAGACCACGAATCGGCGGCGGCCCGTGAAGCCACCTCGTAACGCTTCAGACCTCCGCGGGCGCAGACATTCATGCCCGTGAGCCAGCAGCCGTACACGATGTGTACGAGAAATCCGAGAGCCAGAACCGGCACCATGATGGAGATGACCGGAGTGGACATAAAGTCGCAGCCGAGCTTGAAGAGTCCGTCGCCCTCGCTGAAGAGCACTTCATCAACGGCGACCGCACCGAACTTGCCGGTGAACGAGTCTATCACGGAGAAGAAGTTGATTGTACCGTGGAGGAGCAGGAACAGGATAAGGAAAGCGCCGCTCACCGCCTGGATGAATTTCTTGCCGATTGAAGAATTGAATATGAACATCGTTACAATAGTTAATCGTTGTACAGGGCTGCAAATATAGCCCGAATCTTGCAAGTTTCATAATTTTCGAATACTTTTGTTATCCGTAAACCGCCCCGGACGGCGGCGGTTGCTCAAAAATCAAAATATGAGAGTATTGCTTAAACTCAGCGGCGAGAGCCTCGGCGGGCCTTCGGGCAAAGGCATAGATTCGGAAAGTCTGGTCGGATATGCGCAGGAGATAGCCTCCGCGGTCAGGGCCGGGCATCAGATAGCCATAGTCAACGGCGGAGGCAACATATTCCGCGGACTGCAGGGCGTGGGTTCCGGCTTCGAGAGAGTGACCGGGGACAGGATGGGGATGCTCGCCACGGTCATCAATTCGCTCGGTCTCGCCTGCGCGCTCCGTTCGGAAGGGCTGAAGGCGGAGGTGTTCACCGCCACGCCGATGGAACCCATCGCACATTATTATAGGAAGGAGGACGCGGTCTCCCTGCTTGAGGAGGGGGGCGTGGCCCTCATCGCCGGCGGCACGGGCAACCCTTACTTCACCACCGACTCCGGCGCGGCGCTCAGGGCACTCGAAATCGGCGCGGACGCTCTCCTGAAGGGCACCCGCGTCGACGGGGTATATACCGCCGACCCGGAGAAGTTCCCTGACGCGGTCAGATACGACGAACTCAGCTTCACCAAGGCGCTCTCAGACCACCTCAAGGTGATGGACGCGACGGCGTTCGCCCTCTGCGAGCAGGGTCCGGTGCCTATCATCGTGTTCAATGTGGAGAAGAAAGGCAATCTCGAAAGGCTGCTCAGAGGCGAGAAAATAGGGACGACAGTACACGCATAAACCACACAAACAATGTTAACAGACAGAGCAATAGAAATCGTCAATCAGACCGACTCCAAGATGGGGGAGGCTGTGCGTTTCCTCGAAGAGGATCTCAAGTCATACCGCGTCGGCAAAGCCAATCCGATGATATTCAACGGAGTGACTGTGGATTATTACGGGACTCCGACCCCGGTGGCGCAGGTGGCGTCCATCTCCGCGCCGGACGCGAAGACGCTCGCCATCCAGCCGTGGGAGAAGAATATGATTCCTAAAATCGAGAAGGCCATCATCGATGCGAACCTCGGATTCACCCCGCAGAACAACGGCGAGGTAATCCGCTGCGCCGTGCCGGCACTCACCGAAGAGAGACGCAAGGAGCTTATCAAGAAAGCGCGTACCGCCGGAGAGAATGCCAAGATAGTGGTCCGCAACGCACGTCGCGACGGCATCGACCTCCTCAAGAAGGCCCAGAAGAGCGAAGGCCTCTCCGAAGACACCCAGAAAGAGGCGGAAGCCGAAATCCAGAAACTCACCGACAAGAAGGTCAAGGAAGTTGACGAACTCGTGGCCGCGAAGGAAAAGGACGTTATGACCGTATAGCCTTAAGGCCCGTAATCTTCCCGCAGAATATGTTCCTCTCCCTCTCGGAGAGGAATTTTGCTTCTATCGGGACCACAAGCAGCCTCTCGCGGATCTCCTGCGGCATACCGTTGAAGTCCAGCAGCCTCTGCACGTCCTTCTCAGTGGTGATGACGGCGGCTGCGGGGGTCTTGCGGAGCGCCGCCCTGACGGCATTGATGTCCGACCGTCCGTATTTGTGGTGGTCCGGGAAGCTGAAGCGTTTCGTAATCTTGTAGAAGTCGCTCAGATAGTTGCGCAGCGGGGTGTCCCTGGCTATGCCGCTCACGAGTATGGCCTTCTTCGCATATACGTAGCGCGAATCCGTCTCGGGATAGACGCCCCTTATCCGGGAATAGCCGATGCAGCTGAAAAGCAGCGTCACGCCGCGCCCGGAGGCGAAAGCACCGCCGCAGACAAGCGGGTCGTAGCCGCCGATTCCGAGCGAAGCGGCGAATGAGGCCTTCGCATCATCGTCAAGGTCCGACGGACATTTCGTCACAATGATGACGTCGGCGTCGGCAAGCCTCTCCGGGAGGTCCCTGAGACGGCCTATGGGCAGCAGGCGGTCGCCGGACACGGGGCGGTTCCAGTCCACCAGGACCACATTGAGGGCCGCCTTGAGACGGCGGTACTGGAAAGCGTCGTCCAGCACTATATATTCCGCCGGAGGGAAGTCCCTGTCCAGACATCCGGAATACTTCTTCGCCGACAGGAGGGAGGGGTCGCAGAGCAGGGTGCAGCCCTCGACGCGGTTCTTGTCCACGGCCACGGTGACTGCAGGGAACTTCTTCTTAATCTGCAGGGGTTCATCTCCGAACATCGCGGCACTTCCGCCGGGCAGCACCTGCTGGAATCCCCGGCTTCCCCGCCTGTAGCCCCTTGACAGCACGGCTATATGCCTGTCCTTCCACTCGTCGCTGCCCAGAAGCAGCCTGAGTATCATCTCCACAAGGGGGGTCTTGCCCGTGCCGCCGGCGGTGATGTTGCCCACGCACACGGAAGGCACGGAGGGAGTGAAGAGCCTGGAGGCCCTCTTCCTGTAATATCTGTCCCTGAGCTTCAGGCTGAAGTAGTAAGGGAAGAGCAGAATTCTGTCAATCATATCCTCAAGTTTCGCAAGCAATAAAACGAGTATCGTGCAGTGCCTGCAAGTCAATATCTTTCGCGGATTTCGTCCAATATGGATAAGAGTTCCGCGCTGTCGAGCGTGGTGACCATCTTCATCCTCGTCTCCTTGAAGTCGGGCAGTCCCTTGAAATAGCAGGAGAGGTGCCTGCGCATCTCGTAGATGCCCCTCGGCTCGCCCTTGTGTTCTAGGGACAGCGCAAGGTGGCGGCGGGCTATCTCCACCTTCTCCGCCACCGGCAGCGGAGGCATAGCCACCCCGTGTTCAAGATAATATTTTATCTCCCTGAATATCCACGGATGCCCGAACGTGGCCCTGCCTATCATTATCCCGTCCACCCCGTAACGCTCGAAGGCCCGCTTGGCGGACTCCCCGTCCGTGATGTCGCCGTTGCCTATGACGGGGATGCGCATACGGGGGTTGCGCTTTATCTCCCCTATCAGTGTCCAGTCCGCCTCGCCCCTGTACATCTGGCAGCGGGTGCGCCCGTGGACGGTGAGCGCGCTGATGCCCACATCCTGCAGACGCTCGGCGAGTTCGACTATTATCTTGGAGTTCTCGTCCCAGCCGAGGCGCGTCTTCACCGTCACCGGCTTCCCGACGGCTTCGACCACGGCCCCGGTGATGGCGACCATCCTGTCGGGGTAGCGCATCATCCCGGAACCCGCACCACGGCCTGCGATTTTGGTGACCGGACAGCCGAAGTTGATGTCTATGACATCCGCGCCGTGTCCGCCGGCGATTTCCGCCGCCCTGTCCGCCATCTTCGCCGCCTCCACCATCGACTCCGGTATGTGGCCGTATATCTGTATGCCCACGGGGGCCTCGCAGTCGAATGTATGCAGTTTCGCTATGGCCTTGGAAGCGTCGCGGATGAGTCCGTCGGAGGGTATGAACTCGGTATAGACCATATCGGCCCCCTGCTCCCGGCACAGCTTACGGAAGGAGGCGTCAGTGATGTCCTCCATCGGCGCCAGAAGCAGCGGATGTTCGCCAAGGTCTATGTTACCTATCTTCATAACTCAAGTTTTGCAAGTAAGAAGCTGTTTTGAAATAATTCCTAATCTGCAAAAATACTATATTTGTCGGAAAGATTGCCGTAATTTTATGAACACCTATGCCGATAGAATCGAGTCTCTGCGCTCGATGATGCGTTCCAAGGGCTGGGACGCCGTTGTCATCACCGGCTCCGACCCGCACGGCAGCGAATACCCTGCGGAGAGATGGAAGCAGGTGGAGTGGCTGACCGGATTTACCGGCGAAGCCGGGGATGTGGTAGTCACGGAAGACCACGCGGGACTATGGACCGACACGCGCTACTTCATCCAGGCGCGCCTCCAGCTGGAGGGCAGCGGAGTCGAGCTGCACAAGACAAGAGTTCCGGAGCAGGTTCTCATCCCTGAATGGCTGCGGGAGCAGACCGGGGAGGAGGGCATCGTCGCCGTGGACGGGCTGTGCGTGAGCGCAGACTACGCCGCGAGCCTCCCGGGGACGGTCATCAGCGTGCCTGACCTGCTGGGCGTACTCTGGGAGGACAGGAAGGCGATACCGCAGACGCCGGTATTCACCGTGCAGAGCGGACAGACGCGGGAGAGCAAACTCGGGCGCCTGAGGGACTTCCTGCACGAAAGGGACTGCCGGGGGATTCTCATCACGGCCCTCGACGAGATTGCCTGGCTGCTCAATGTCCGGGCTTCCGACATAGAATATAACCCGCTGGTCATAAGCTATCTGCTCGTCACGGACGAGGAGGTCCTCTGGTATGTGCTCAAGGACAGCGTGGAAGACCCGGAGTCTCAGGCCACGTTCAGCATTCTCGCCTCGGAGGGCATACGGATTCTTCCTTACGGCGACATAGAATATCTGGCGCAGGAATTCGAGGGCCGGCTCGCCGTGGACAGTTCCACGCTCAACTTCAATGTCTATTCGAGCATAGTGGCTTCCAGAGTAGCACTGGAAGAGACTGCAAGCCCTGTCGGCCTGTGGAAGGCCGTCAAGAATCCGACGGAAATCGAATGGATGAAGCAGGCCCACGTCAAGGACGGGCTTGCGATGGAGAGATTTCTCTACTGGCTTGAAAAATCGGTGGACAGCGGGCGCGAACTCAGCGAATGGGACGCGGCCGTGATGCTGGGGTCCCTGCGCGCCGGCATAGAAGAATACCGTGGCGACAGTTTCGAGACCATCTCGGCCTACGGGCCGGGAGCGGCGCTTCCGCATTATATGACCCCGCACAAGGACGCCCCCCTGCTGAAGGACAGCGGACTGTACCTGTGCGACTCCGGCGGACAATACACCCTCGGCACCACCGACATCACACGCACGGTGCCGCTGGGAGAATGCACGGCGCTTGAGCGGGAGGACTACACTCTCGTTCTGAAAGGGCATATCGCCCTGGCGATGGCCGTATTCCCTGCCGGGACTCCGGGATGCCGGATCGACGCTCTCGCGCGGGAGCCGCTGTGGAGGTCTATGCGCAACTTCGGACACGGCACTGGACACGGGGTCGGATTTTTCCTCGGAGTCCACGAGGGGCCTCAGGACATCAGGCAGAACCTCAACCCTGTCGGGCTTGAAGCCGGAATGATTGTCTCCGATGAGCCGGGAATCTACCGCGAAGGGCGGCACGGGGTGCGCCACGAGAATCTGCTGCTCTGCACTGACGCGGGAAGCAACGAGTTCGGGAGCTGGCTGCGATTCGAGCCGCTGACCCTCTGCCACTTCGACACTTCGGCCCTGGAGCCGAATCTGCTCGGTGACGACGAACTGGAGTGGCTCAACAATTATAACGAACTGGTATTCACCACCCTCGGCCCGCTCCTCCCGCAGGAGGTCGCGCTATGGCTCAGGGAGAAGACCGCAGCAATAGGGAAATGGAAAAGATAGCATCATTCAGGGTCAATCACGACCTTCTGACACAGGGGATATATGTGTCCCGCAAAGACAGGATAGGCGGCGAAACCGCCACGACCATCGATATCCGGGTGAAACGCCCCAATGCCGAACCGGCTATGACCCCGGAGGCGGCGCATACAATAGAGCATCTCGGGGCCACGTATCTGCGCAACCTTGACGGATGGAAAGACGAAATCGTCTATTTCGGGCCTATGGGCTGCCTGACCGGCTTCTACCTCATCGTGGCCGGGGACTATGAGCCGCAGACTCCACGGTATACGAAGCTCGCTGAGGCGGTTATGGGGATGTTCCGCTTTGTCGCGGAATACGAGGGCGAAATCCCGGGCACGCATCCCGACGAGTGCGGCAACTTCCGCCTGCACGACCTCTCCGCCGCCAAGGCCGTCGCCTCCGATATGCTCACCCTCAACTCCGAAGGCAAGCTGCGCTTCGTCTATCCGTAAATTAGAACGGCAGTTCCGGGCCATAATACGCCGGCTTCTCATTCAGAACACGCACCTCGCTGTCTTCGAAAAGCTTCGCTTGTTTTTGCAGGCGTTCAAGATAATCCGCCTTTGCTGACAGATTATTCAATTCCTCACGACGGGCCTTGCTGAGTTCCAAGAATTTTTCGCAACTGTCGATGCCGAGGAATCTTCTATCTAAAAGGATGGCGGCTATACCGGTGGTACTGCCGCCAGTAAACGGGTCAAGAATCCAGGCACCGGGTTTCGTAGATGCCAGAATGATACGGGATAGGACGCATAAAGGCTTCTGGGTAGGGTGTTTGCCGCAAGACTTCTCCCAAGGTGCAATGGCGGGAAGACGCCACACATCACGCATCTGTGTGCCGCCGTTGATGGACTTCATCAGTTCATAGTTGAAGTAATGAGAAACCTTCTGCTCTTTTCTCGCCCATAGAATGTATTCAGCGGAGTATGTGAAGTATCTGCAGGACAGATTGGGCGGCGGGTTTGTTTTTTCCCATGTGATGCAGTTCAGAATCTTGAAGCCGAGTTCTGTAAGACATCTGGCCACAGAGAATATGTTGTGATAAGTCCCGCTAACCCATATTGTGCCGTCACTTTTCAATTTGTCGCGGCAGGCGGATATCCAAGACTTGTCAAATTGGTAATCCGCTTCATAGCCGTTAGACTTGTCCCATTCTCCTTTATTGACGGAAACTATTTGACCGCTCTGTATGCTGATGCCCCCGTTGGAGAGGTGATACGGAGGGTCAGCAAAAATCATATCAAACTTGAAATCAAACGAATTCAGAAGTTCTACGCAATCGCCTTTAAGGAGGGTGAAATCCTTGTCCTCTGTATAGTGTTCCCCTTTCTTTGGACAGGAGTAAGTCCTTCTTAAGTCAATTGTGAGTACAGTGCAGAGCCTTCCAACGGTGGAGCTCTGCATACTGGAGGCTCATTCGAAGCACTAA
>CAVGPE010000089.1:0-4295 GCA_963631065.1 Ruminococcus bicirculans (ex Wegman et al. 2014) | reverse complement strand
CACCAGCTCTACGGTGAGCTGTACTTCACTCCGGCGGGCAGGTTCAAGGCCGGAAGCATGCTCGACATCCGCGAATGGGACACGCAGAGGCCGCTCGGGGCCATAGAACAGGTCGGGCGCACCTTCCAGACGATGGGCAATATGAACTCTCACCAGCTCATCATCGCCGAGACCACCTGGGGAGGCAGAGAGGAACAGATTGACGAGCACGGCATAATGGACTACGGCTCACTGATATACGTCACTCTCCAGAGAGCCCGCACCGCAAGGGAGGCCATCGAGACCATCGTCTCCCTCGCCAACCGCTACGGCTACCCTTCGGAGGGGGAGACCTTCTCAATAGCCGACACCAAGGAGGCCTGGGTGATGGATCTCGTGGGCAAGGGGAACGGCAACAGGGGCATAGTATGGGTGGCGAGACGCATACCTGACGGATATATCTGCGCCCACGCCAACCAGGCCCGCATCACCCGCTTCCCTCTCGATGACCCGGAGAACTGCCTCTACGCCCCGGACGTGATTTCATTCGCGAGGGAGAAGGGCTGGTTCAGCGGAGAGGATGCGGAGTTCAGTTTCCGCGACGCATACAACCCGCTCGACTTCAGCGGAGCGAGAGCCTGCGACGCCCGCGCCTGGAGCGCATTCAATATTCTCGGCGACGGACAGTTCACCTACGAGGAGAACGGCAGGACTCTCACCCGTCCGGCCTCCGACTGGCTCGACTACGCTATGGGATACGACCTCAAGGGGGAGATGCCGCTCTTCATCAAGCCTGAGCGCAAGATAACGGTCAAGGATGTCGCGGACGCTATGCGCGACCACTTCGAGGGCACGCCTATGGATATGACGGTGGACATAGGGGCCGGCGGCAACGCCCTTCCGTACCGCTGGAGGCCTATGAGCTTCAAGTGGGAGGACAAGACCTATGTCAACGAAAGGGCCATAGCCACGCAGCAGACGGGATTCTGGTTCGTGGCCCAGTCCAGAGGCTGGCTGCCGGACGAGGTGGGGGCTCTGATATGGTTCGGCTGCGACGATGCGGCTACTTCCTATCTCACCCCTGTCTATGTCAACTCCAAGACCGTCCCGGAATGTCTGCGCGTGGGCAACGGAGACCTGCTCCACTACAGCGCGACCTCCCAGTTCTGGATGTGCAACAGGGTGGCCAACGCCTGCTACAGGATGTACAACCATATGGCCCCGGTGGCAAGGGAGGCAGCCGACAGATTCGAGAACCGTCAGATGAACACCGCCGTCCCGCAGACAGACGAGAAGGCGGCGGAACTCATACGCAAAGGCAAGACACGCAAGGCCATAGCCCTGCTGACGGACTATTCGGTCAATACGGCGCAGGCGCAGTTCGCGGAATGGACCAAACTCGAGGAACTGCTGCTCGTGAAGTTCATCGACGGCAACGTCAAGGCCCAGGCCGAGGACGGTTCGTTCGTACATTCGCAGTATTCCGACGGCATCCCGACGGGCATCTCCCAGCCGGGCTACACCGACCGGTGGAAGGCGGCGGTCGCCAGGGACAACGGCAAGATTTTGGAATCAAGATAATACCCTATAATGAGCAAATTACTTAAAGCCGGCGCTGCGATAGCCGCCGGAGCCGCGATAGCGGGCTGTTCGCAGGCGGACAAAGGACAGCAGCCCAATGTGGTGTTCATCCTCGCCGACGACCTCGGCTGGGGGGACTTGAGCTGCTACGGGCAGGAACTCTTCAACACCCCCAACATCGATGCGCTGGCAAGTCACGGGATGCGCTTCACGCAGTGCTACTCCGGCACCACGGTGAGCGCGCCGTCCCGCTCCTGCCTCGTCACAGGCACGCACAGCGGCCACACCTATATCCGAGGCAACCTCAAAGTCCCGCCGGAGGGGCAGTTCCCGCTTCCGGAGGGGGCGCAGACCATTTTCCACGACTTCAAAGATGCCGGCTACACGACGGGGGCCTTCGGCAAATGGGGTCTCGGCCCCATCGCCTCCAGCGGCGACCCGGCGGAGCAGGGAGTGGACAAGTTCTTCGGCTACAACTGCCAGACTCTCGCCCACAGCTACTACCCCGACCACCTCTGGGACAACCGGGACAGGGTGGAGCTGAAGGACAACGTGGACGAAATCCCCTACGGGCAGGGCAGCTATTCCGCTGACCTCATCCACGGCGAGGCGCTGAAATTTATGGAAGCGGCGGTCAAGGACGGCAAGCCTTTCTTCCTCTGGTATCCGACGACCATCCCGCACGCGGAGCTGATAGTGCCGGAGGACAGCATCATACAGCGCTTCCGGGGGAAGTTCCCGGAGACCCCGTACAAGGGCGAGGACCAGGGGCATCCGCGATTCAGAATCGGCGGCTATTGCTCGCAGGAATACCCGCACGCGACCTTCGCGGCTATGGTCACTCGGCTCGACGTCTATGTCGGGCAGCTCGTCAGCCGCCTCAAGGAGCTCGGCGTATATGACAACACCGTCATCATCTTCGCCAGCGACAACGGCCCGCATCTCGAAGGCGGCGCAGACCCTGACTTCTTCAACAGCAACGGCCCGTGGAGAGGCTACAAGCGCGACCTCTACGAGGGAGGCATCCGCGTGCCTATGATTGTGCAGTGGCCGGGGCATATCGCGGAGGGCCTGCAGACGGACTTTATGTGTTCGTTCTGGGATATGATGCCTACCTTCCGCCACATCCTGAACGGGAAGGAACAGGAGAATATGGACGGTGTCAGCCTGCTTCCCCTCCTCGAAGGCCGCAAGGGCCAGCGGGAACACGACAATCTCTATTTCGAGTTCGCCGAGCGGAGCAGCCAGGCCGCACGCAAGGGGCCATGGAAACTCATCCGGCTGGACATAGAGAAGTCTGGAGACCATTACGAACTCTACAACCTCGACTCTGACCCGTCCGAAACGACGGACCTCGCCTCGCAGCAGCCGCAGAAAGTGGAGGAACTCAAGGCGATAATGGCCGAATCCCACATCCCCAACCACAACTTCCCGCTCTTCAAAGGAGAATAAAAGTCATATTGGAATATGAAACGAACGATAATTTCTTTTTTGCTCCTCTCCGCGGTGTTCGCGGGCTTTGCCCAGACTCCGGCGGGCAAGGAGGTCAAGGCGACAGCCGGAGAGGCATACGCCGTAAAGCAGGAATCCTACACCCCGTCCTTCGGCATTGACGGCAAGGAGACCCCGGTCCGCAATGTCATCCTCCTCATCGGGGACGGGATGGGAGTGGGGGCGGTGAACGCCGCGATGTACGCCAACGGCGGCACTCTCACGATGACCAATCTCAAGACCTTCGGCTATGTGCGCACACAGTCGGCCAACAACTTCACCACCGACTCCGCCGCATCCGGCACGGCCTATGCCACCGGAGAGAAGACCAACAACGGCTATGTGGGGATGTCCGTCGATCTCCGGAAGCTGGAAAACCTCCCGGAGAAGCTCGCCCCTCTCGGATATGCCTGCGGCGTACTCTCCACTGACAACCTCAACGGAGCGACTCCGGCGGCGTTTTTCGCACATCAGTCGGCACGCGGGGCGTCGGACGCCATCTGGGCCGACCTGCCGGGCAGCCGCCTTGCTTTCGCATCGGCCGGAAGCCGTTCGGTATTCGAAGGACTCGACCTCAAGACACAGGAAGCCATCAGGGACAAGTTTGACGTCATCTGCTCCGCCGGCGGGGAGGAGGAAGCCCTCATAAAGAACAGCTCCCGCCTCGCCTATTTCCCCGAGAGCGTCCTGCTCCCGGAGCGCGGCGACTATCTGCCCGCCACGACCAGGATGGCGATAGAGTATCTGTCCGCCCGCTCGAAGAAGGGATTCTTCCTGATGGTCGAGGGAGCGCGCATCGACAAGGAGGAGCACAACAACAACTTCCAGGGGATGGTGAACGAGACGCTCGACTTCGACAAGGCCGTCGAGGAAGCCATCAGATTCGCCGAGAAGGACGGGCATACGCTCGTAATCATCAGCGCGGACCACGAGACCGGTTCGGTGACCCTGTCCAAGGGCGTGCCGCAGGACGGTTACACCCAGGGCGTATTCGCCTCCAAGGGCCACTCCCCCATTATGGTGCCGCTCTTCGCCTACGGCCCGTATTCCCGGAACTTCTCCGGCACACAGGAGAACAGCGACGTGAGCAACAAGATTTATTCTCTGCTCGCCGGGAAGAAATGATTTGCAAAACAAAGAATTTGTTGTAACTTTGTCGTCCCGCTGCAGCCCGTGCGGCGGGATCTCAGGAGAGGTGGGTGAGTGGCTGAAACCACCAGTTTGCTAAACTGACGTACGGGTTA
>CAVGPE010000088.1:0-8623 GCA_963631065.1 Ruminococcus bicirculans (ex Wegman et al. 2014) | reverse complement strand
GGGAGGACATAGAGGGGAAGGGCAGCTTCAACGGCATCCCGCGTTTCGGCAGCCACGCCTGGCCGGAGATGAACCACGCGGTGCTGGTGATGCTCAAGGACGAGAAGGTGGAGCCGATACTCGCCGCGCTGAAGGCCAAGGACGAGGCCTCCCCGGAACTCGGCCTCCGGGCGTTCGTCTGGAGTATTGAAACTTTCTATTAAATGATTATCTTTGTATCCGCCGCTTCTTTTGAACGGCGGATATTTTTTAGGAATCAATTAATTTTTAGGATTATGGCAACTGTGGTCAACAACTCCAACATCTCCGAGATACTTTCCTCTCCGATGCCTGTTCTGATAGACTTCTGGGCCATCTGGTGCGGCCCTTGCCGCGTACTCTCCCCGACCGTGGACGAGGTGGCGGCGGAATACGAAGGCAGGGCGGTCGTAGCCAAATGCAACGTTGACGACTGCGAGGACATCTCCATAAAGTACGGCATCCGCAACATCCCGACCCTGCTCTTCTTCAAGGGCGGCGAACTCGTGGACAGGACCGTGGGAGTCGTATCGAAGAAGGAAATAACCGAAAGAATAGATAAACTGATTTAAAATCAAAAGCACAATGAAAAAGCTTATCATCACCACCATCGCGGCGGCTCTTCTCGCCGCATGGCCCGCCAACGCACAAATCGGTATCGTCGCGGGAGTCACCTCATCCGCTTCCGACATAGATACTGCGGTAGACGATGTCGAAAACATCAACCAGTACCACTTCGGTCTCACCTATAAGCTCGCTCTCGGCGGCTCTCTCGCCATCCAGCCGGCCCTCATCTACAATATGAAAGGCACCACGATAGGAAATATCCGCGAAGGGAGCGATGCCAAGGTGGAATATAAGACAGGCTATCTCGAACTCCCCGTGCAGGTGCAGCTCAGCCTGCTCAATCTCGGCATCGTGAGGGCATACGGACTCGCCGAGCCTTTCGTGGGCTATGCGATAACCAACGAAATCAAGGGCCTCAATGAGGCTGTGGACGACTGGGAAAATGTGAAGACCCGCTTCGAATACGGTGTCGGCCTCGGAGCCGGCGTTGAAGTACTCAAGCGCCTTCAGGTCGCGGTGAAGTATTTCTGGAATCTCGGCAATCTTTTCGGCGATCAGATAAAATTCAAAGACATCACCAAGGAAATCTCATCCAGCAAATGTGACGGGATAGCGGCCTCGGTGGTCATACTCTTCTAAATCTCATATATGACAGAAAGGAAGGCGGCTGTATTTTTCTGCTCCGCCAGCGGAGACATAAAAAGTGAATACAATCAGGCTGCACGGGAGATTGTCCGTGCGGCTTGTTTGTCTGGATACGGCATAGTGTCAGGCGGCACGGTCAGGGGGACGATGTGGCATATCAGCGACGAGGCCTCGCGTTACGGGGTCGAGGTCGTCGGCGTGGTCCCGCGCTTTATGAAGGGGCTGGAACACCCTTCGCTCACCAGATGCATATGGACGGACAGGATGTCGGAGCGCAAGGACGCGATGCGGGAGGAGGGCGCCAGTCTTGCCATAGGGCTTCCCGGGGGAATAGGCACTCTCGACGAACTTGCCGAGACCTATTGCCTCGCGAAGATGGGCCTGTATCCGGGCCGTGTGGCGGCGTTCAATATGGACGGATTCTACGAGCCGCTGCGCCGGCAGCTGGACCTGTATGTGGAGCGGGGATTCCTGGATGCGGAGTCCAGAGCGCTGATTTCCTTCCCGGAAACGTTGGAAGAACTTAAGAAACTGCTGTGAACGCGGACAGGATCATCTCCATCTTGGGTGGGGACTGGGGCCGGATGAAGGCTCTGGTCCGCTCCAATCTGCATACCGACGTAGGCCTGCTCGAAGAGACCAACGACCGGATACTCTCACATTCCGGGAAGATGCTCCGTCCGCTGATATCTCTGCTGACGGCAAAGGCTCTCGGCACGCCGAACGAAGACAGTCTGCGCTATGCTGCCGCCTCGGAGCTGCTGCACAACGCCACCCTGATTCACGACGACGTGGCCGACGAGAGCGCCGAGCGCCGGGGATTCCCGACCGTGTCCGCCATTCTGGGGCCTTCCGCAGCCGTGCTTGTGGGGGATTTCTGGCTGGCCAAGGCAGTGGAGATGGTGTTTGGCTCGGAACACTATGAGAAGGTGGTCCGTTTCTTTTCCAGGACTCTCACAGACCTTGCGGAGGGGGAGATGTACCAGCTGGAGAAGGCTTCGAGCGCCGATACTCGGGAGGAGGACTATTTCCGCATCATCAGGTGCAAGACGGCGTCCCTTTTCGAGGCTGCCGGCGTGTCCGCCGCCTATTCCGTCAATGCTCCGGACGAACTCGTCCGCGCCGCGCGGGACTATGCCGAGGCTTTCGGCATCGCGTTTCAGATCAAGGACGACATACTCGACTACGCCGGCACGGCCGGACTCGGCAAGCCGGTGGGGGTGGACCTCAAGGAACAGAAGATAACCCTTCCGCTGCTCGGCGCTCTCTCGACGCTGGAGGACGAATCCGAGATGCGCGGCAAAATCAGGGACATAGGCTCCCATCCGGAATACTGCGGGCAGATTCGCTCCTTCGTGATAGAAAGGGGCGGCATCGAATACGCCGCTTCGCGTCTTGAGGAATATATAGAAAGGGCGGTCGGCGCTCTCGCGCCCGTGCCGGACTCCCCTTCAAAGGACGCCCTTGTGGATATAGCGCATTTCAACGCTTTCAGACAGATATGAGATTCGCGCAGATACAGGGGAACGCGGATGTCGTGAGGGCTCTCGTCGGGATGGTCGATTCCGGGAAGGTTCCGCACGCCATCATCTTCCACGAGGACGACGGGGGAGGGGCGTTTCCGCTCTGTATGGCGTTTCTGCAGTATCTCTATTGCGAGGGCCGGAGCGGCGGGGATTCCTGCGGGGTCTGCCCGTCGTGCAACAGGATAGGGAAGCTGATACATCCGGACGTGCATTTTATCTTCCCTACGGCGGCTTCCGCCGTGTCGGAGCAGTATATGGAGCAGTTCCGCGCACTTGTCTCCTCCAATCCGCGCTTTACCGAAGCGGAACTCACCTCCGCTCTCGGGATAGAGGGCAAGAATTCCCTGATAGCCGTCAGCGAGTCCAGACATCTGCTTGACACCCTGTCGCTCAGCGCACTTGAAGGGGGATACCGCTCGGTCGTGATTTATCTTCCGGAGAAGATGAACCCGGAGGCGGCAAACCGGCTGCTCAAGATGATAGAGGAGCCGCCTGCACGGACCGAATTCCTGCTCGTCACGCATCAGGCCGAGAGGGTGCTGCCTACCATAGCCTCCCGTTGCCAGCACATCAGGGTGAGACCCTCCGGAGAGGGCAGCTCTGAGTTGAATTTCTCTTCTCCGGAACTCTTCGCGGAGCTGATGGATGCGCTGCTCTCGAAGGATCTGCTCTCCTGTCTGGACATTTCTGACAGGATGGCCGCGCTCCCGTCGAGGGAAAGTGCGAAAGCTTTTTGTAAATTTGCATCCGACCGGCTGCGTCTCATCTTCCTCGCCTCGCAGGGGCTGACGGGAGCGGAGGCGGCGGGTGCGGACATACTCCGCTGGGCGGCTGCTGTCCCCAAGAGCTTCCCGCGCAGGGCTCTTGCGGTCTTTGACCGGGGGTATGCGCTGACGGAGAGGAACGTCAATGCGAAAATCCTCTTCACCGACATTGTGAACAGACTGTTTTTACTGATATGGGCGACATAAGGGAATCAATACAATATGACTGCTCCAGAGGTTGCGTGGTGACGCACGACGGGCAGACGGGCGAGACCACCTGCACCTACCGTGCGGGATGCTGCAAGCTCGGAGACTACAACTGGCTGAAGGACGCGCAGGACGGCTCCTGCAAGAATCTCTTCGAAGTCCGGTTCAAGAACACCCGCAAGGGCATATACGTCAACGACTCGCCGCAGAGCATCAGGCTCGGGGATATGGTCATCGTCGAGGCTCAGACAGGTCTCGACCTCGGCATAGTGACTCTCGAAGGGCCGATAGTGAACCGTCAGATGAAGTGCAAGGGAATTGACCCTCAGACCACGGAATTCAAGAAGATATACCGCAAGGCGCGTCAGACCGACATCGAGCGCTGGCAGGAAGCCATCGCGCGCGAGCAGGAGACGATGATCAAGGCCCGCGCCATAGCCGCGGAGATGGGGCTGGAGATGAAGATAGGCGACGTGGAGTTCCAGGGGGACGGCACCAAGGCCATATTCTACTATATAGCCGACGGGCGGGTGGATTTCCGCCAGCTGATCAAGGCCTTCGCCGAGGAGTTCCATATCCGGATAGAGATGAAGCAGATAGGCGCACGGCAGGAGGCCGGACTCATCGGAGGACTCGGCGTATGCGGCAGGGAACTGTGCTGCGCCAACTATATCTCGTCCTTCCAGAGCATATCCACCTCCGCCGCCCGCTGCCAGGACCTTTCGCTCAATCCTCAGAAACTTGCCGGGCAGTGCGGCAAGCTGAAATGCTGCCTCAACTACGAGGTGGCGACATATCTCGACGCCCAGTCCCGTATCCCGAAGGTGAGCGAACCGCTTGATTTCCAGGACGGACTGGCGTATCTCCGCAAGACGGACATCCTCCGGGAGGTGATGTATTTCTCCTACGACAAGACTTCCGACGCACAGCTCTATCCGCTCGACGCCTCCGAGGTGAAGGAAATCATCAAGATGAACCGCAACGGCATCAAGCCCGAGTCGCTGCGGAGCGAACCGGAGCCGTCCGCTCCGGAGTTCGTGACCGCGGTGGGGGACGACAGCATCAGCCGCTTCGACTCACCGAGACGGCGTAAGGGAGGCCGCAATTCGCGCAGCCGCAGCGGCAATGGCGGCAACGGCCCGCGCAAGGCCGGCTCCAGAGGCCCGAACGGCAACAACAACGGCGGCAACAACGGGCGGGGCGGCGCCAATCAGGGCAGACCTGACGGCGCGGCCAAGGCCGGGAAGCCGAAAAAGGAAGCCCCGCAGAAATGATGCTCCCGCAGTTCCGCGCCGCTTTGACTGCATTTCTGTCCGCTCTTGTCCTTGTCGCCTGCACGGCTCCGGGAGAGGAGACGAACTGCTTTATTGCTGCGGACAAGGCAAAGGACGGGGAGTATTCGTTCTCCCTGCCTCTGGCGGCGGACTCCATTGCAACTTACAATCTATGGTTCTACGGCAGGATGCTCTCCGGCCTCAAGCGGGAAGGCGGCATCGAATTGCGCGTGCTATGGCTTTCTCCGTCCGGAGAGAGCTTCGGCGAGACGGTCTATATGAAGGATCCCGGCACACGGGGCGGCAGGGAGCTGTACCGCAGCGGCGTGGGAGTCTCCGAGGCGGGGGAGTGGAAGCTGAATGTGCGTCCGGTGGGCGTGGGGAGGGAGTTTCCCGGACTCGGGCTGATATGCAGGAAAAGCGATGGGACACGATAAGCTCAGAAAATTCGCGGAGAACGAGACCTTCTCCTGTCTGATTCAGCCTTCTTCGCGGGAACTTCTCGAAGAGGGGTTCTTCAATCTCAAGGACCATCCGATAAAGGGGTGCTGGAGGGAGAAAATGTTCCCTTCCGGAGCCGCCGACGCTCCTCTCGTGCTGGAGCTGGGCTGCGGCAAGGGGGAATACACGATAGACCTCGCGCTGCGCAATCCCGGTTCCGACTATGTAGGAGTGGACATCAAGGGGGCAAGACTGTGGAAGGGGGCCGGCTACGCCACCCGCGAGGGTCTGAAGAATGTGGCGTTCCTCCGGACAAGGGTGGAGTTCATCACGGCGTTTTTCGCCCCGGGCGAGGTGTCCGGAATCTGGCTGACATTCTCCGACCCGCAGATGCGCAGCGAGAACTCCCGGCTGAGTTCGCCTCTGTTTCTTGAGCGTTACCGCTCAATCCTCAGACCCGGAGGGCTGGTGCATCTGAAGACCGACTCGATGTTCCTGCACCGCTACACCCGTGCCGTCTGCGAGGTGAACAATCTTAAGATAATCTCTTGTACGGAAGACCTTTACGGGATAGATGACCCTTCCATTCCGGAGGAAGTGCGCGGCACTCAGACCTTCTATGAGAAGATGTTCCGCGAGCAGGGGTACAACATCACCTATCTCGCATTCGCGATAGACCACGACGGCCCGTTTGCCAGCCCCCGCGACCCGGAGGATTTCGATTCCGCCCGGTGGCGCTCCGCCGAGGGCCCGCGTCTGCTCTTCGGCCACGACTCCGCCGAGACCCGCCGCCAGAAGATGAAGGCCGGTGCGGAGGAGGTTTAGACCTCCACCCAGTGAATCTTGACTCCGCTGCGCTCCATTCCCCGGAACCAGGTCATCTGGCGCTTGGCGAACTGGTGGATGGCAATGCCCAGACGCTCGCGCATCTGAGGGTAGTCGAGAGAACCTTGCAGATATAGGGTAACATATTTATATTCAAGTCCGTAGGAGATGAGTGTCTCCACCGCTACGCCGTTATCCAGAAGAGTTCGCACCTCCTCTATGAGTCCCTCCTGCAGGCGCGCATCGAGCCGGCGGTCTATGCGTTCATTGCGCAGTTCGCGCGAGACGAGCGTCCCGATAAAGAAAGGATGCTTCGGCAGGCCCTCGATGCAGTGTTCTCCTCGCTCCGCGCTCAGAGCCTTGCGGGAGGCGAAGTCGTAGCCGGCGGTGACGGCGTTGATGTACATCCCCGTGCCGCCGCAGAGTATAGGTACGACCGCCCTGCGCCGCAGCTCAGTCCAGACTCTGCTGAAGTCGCGCTGATATTGATAGACATTGTATTGCGCCCCGGCAGGCAGGATGTCGATGAGGTGATATGGGATGCCGTCATATTCGGCGAGGTCCTTGCCCGTGCCTATGTCCATACCTATATATACTTGGCGGGAGTCGGCGGAGATGATTTCCGCGCCGCTGATGCGCACTTCGTCCGTCATCCTGCCCGGGCAGCCCTCGAAGAGGCCGAGCTGCACTGAAGCGTCAATCTCCTTGGCGAGTCCGACCGCGTAGCGGGTCTTGCCGGAGGCGGTGGGGCCGAGCACGACTATCAAATCCACCTGCCCGTCAAGGTATTCGCGGGCGAGAGCCCCGAAGTCTATGGTCTCCGGGGTCGGAAGCTCCGCTATGACTGACTTGACCTTGGGCATAGTTAACCCCTTTCAAGTTCGCGGCGTATGTCCTTCTCCTTGATGCTGGCCCGCTTGTCGTACTCCTTCTTGCCCTTGGCGAGGGCGATGTGGACCTTGGCGTAGCCCTTGTCCGAGATATATGCGCCCGTGGCGACGATGGTGAGACCCTTGGTCTTCACGGCCTGAGCGAGGTGGCGCAGTTCCCGCTTGGTCAGCAGCAGCTTGCGGTCGCGCAGAGGTTCGTGGCTGCTCCAGGCGGAAGCCCAGAAATAGGTCGCGATGTTCATCCCGCGCAGATAGAGTTCTCCTCCGGAGAAGTAGCAGTATGCGTCCTGCAGCGAGGCCTTGCCCGCGCGGAGCGACTTGATCTCCGTGCCGACCAGCACTATGCCCGCATCGTACTGCTCCAGGAACTCGTATTCGAACGAGGCCCTCCTGTTGCTGATGCGCACCCTGCTTTTCTCCTTGGATTTCATATTGTTACAGTCCGAATTCGCGTCTTATGCCGTCCACGCTGTCGAGCTTCTCCCAACCGAAGAACTGCATCCCGTCCTTGACATAAGGCTCGCGCCCCATATGGCCGTAGGCCGCGCAAGGCTCGTAGATAGGGTTCTTGAGGGCGAAGCGCTCGATGATGGCTGCCGGGCGCAGGTCAAACATCTCCTTGATTTTAAGCGCGATGCGCGCATCCGCCGCTTCACCGCTGAATCCGCCCACCGCAGCCGTGCCGTAAGTGTCCACGAACACGCTCACCGGCTCTGCCACTCCGATGGCGTAGGATACCTGCACGAGGCACTCCTTGGCCACTCCCGCCGCGACGAGGTTCTTGGCTATGTAGCGTGTGGCGTATGCCGCCGACCTGTCCACCTTGGAGGGGTCCTTGCCGGAGAACGCTCCGCCTCCGTGCGCCCCGCGTCCGCCGTAGGTGTCAACTATTATCTTGCGTCCCGTGAGGCCCGTGTCGCCGGCAGGGCCGCCGATGACGAACTTGCCCGTAGGGTTGACGTGGAGGATGAACCTGTCGTCGAAGAGGGCCGCCGTCTTTTCCGGCAGGGATGCTATGAGCCGAGGTATCACTATCCCGCGCACATCCTTCTCGATGCGTGCGTGCATCTTCCCGTCGCTGTCGAACTCGTCGTGCTGCGTGCTGAGCACTATCGTATGCACGCGCACAGGGCGGTGCTTCTCGGAGAACTCCACGGTAAACTGGGACTTCGCGTCCGGACGCAGGTAAGGCATCAGCTCCGGCTCGTTGTGGCGTATGTCCGCGAGTATGCGGAGCAGGCGGTGTGAGAGGGAGAGCGCGAGCGGCATATATTCTTCGGTGTCGATGCTGGCGTAGCCGAACATCATACCCTGGTCTCCTGCTCCCTGTGCGAGCCTTTCGCCCCGGACAACGCCCCGGCTGATGTCGGCGCTCTGCTCGTGGATGGTGGAGATGATGCCGCAGGAGGATGCGTCGAATCCGTATTCCGCCTTGGTGTAGCCTATCCTGCGGATGACGCGGCGGG
>CAVGPE010000087.1:0-7046 GCA_963631065.1 Ruminococcus bicirculans (ex Wegman et al. 2014) | reverse complement strand
ACCTCTTTCCGCAGATTGCGCGAATAGGTACCCACACGATAGATGACGAAAACCTTTTCCAGAAGATCAAGATAAATATATAGTCAACATATTCTGAAGAATGAGGGGTTTTCATAAAAATCGTACCCTATAGTGGCGATTTTTACGCAAAAATCGTTCTCTACAATGGCGATTTTTACAAACTGCCCGGCAGGCAATGCCAAAATTCGGTCATCTGGACAAAAAATAGGATGATTTGGGTTCACCTGGAAATTCCCGTGTTAAATTATCTGCATATTGAGAAGTTTTTGTATTTTTACAAAAAGTTTTGAATATGGAGAGAATAAAACGAGAGGGTTGCCCCCAAAATGGGTCATCCTCTTGTTTTTCAGAAGGCTTTCACTATATTTGCCGGGGGAGGGGCGGCAATTCCTCCTCCCGTAAATATAATCTGATGCCTATGCGACTGTCTGTCTTATTGTCCGCCGTGCTTCTGTGCGCACTGCCGCTGTCCGCATCCGGACAGGAATCCTCCGGATACGTTCCGGACCATCGCCTTGACATCCGCGCAGGATGGGGCGCGGTGCCGTTCGTGAATGTGCTTCTCTACGGGATATCCTCCCTCAACCATCTCTCCGATGACAAGTCGGAAGACAAGAGCAACCGGGACTCCGGCGTCGCCACCGGCGACCTCTCGCTGGACATATCCTTCAGGGTCAACCGCCGGATGTCGGCGGGGGTCGATATGAGCTGGCAGGGCTACAGCTCAAGCAAGGGCGGCGAGACCGCGTCCCACACGATGAACGTATTCTCGATTATGCCTCAGGTGACGGTGAATTACCTCTCCGGCGAGAAGTTCACCCTCTACGGCAAGGCCGAGGCCGGAGCGGCGCTGTATGCTTATGACTGCTCCGGGACTTCGGTTCATTTCGCCTTCCAGCTTGCCCCGATAGGGGTGACATTCGGTCGCAGATTCTACGGCTTCGCCGAACTCTCCGCAGGCCTCCTCTATCAGGGCGGCAAAGTGGGGGTCGGCTTCCGCTTCTGAGGGTGGGGAAATCCTATTCGCCGGTCAATTCCCTGTATCTCTGCAGGAGCAGGGCGACGCAGGAGGATTCGGTGGTGGTCTTAATGTCCATCCCGTAGGCGGCCATCACGGCGCGGTCGTTGTCCTGATGGGCGCGGCGCAGGTCCGCGGGCATTGTGACTTCATCGTAAAGGTCTGAGAGTGAACTGTCGGGATATTTGCCGCGGGCGTCAAGGATGGCTTGCGCTGTCCGCTCTATGCGGGCTTTCTGCTCATCGGTGGGGGAGGGCCAGGGGAAGTTGTTATAGACGATGTCCTTGCTGTAGCGGTAGCGCATCTCTAGCCGTCCGCACACCGCCCGCATCCAGGCCATATGGACATTGCTCTCCAGGATGCCGAAATGGTAAATCGATGCCTCCGGAATAAACAATACTGCGTTAGTTACAATAACTGAAGCATCGATGAAACTCATCGGTATATATTTCCTGCTCTCAGAGGAGTGACAAGGAATAACTATTGCAGTCGATGGATTGTATGTTTCCCTGAAAAGATGAGGCGTATCTGCTAATTTTCTTGCCCCCTCATCAGGACTGGACAGACGAGTTTCTCTACATTTAGAAACTCTGTTCATTACCAAGGGCATACTTCTTATTTCCGCTGGAGAAATGCCTTTCAACCATAAGCAATAACGCGCAGTTCCATTAATTTGTTCTTTTGCGCCCATAAGTGTCTTGATGTACTTGGCGGAAGAAGGCTCACGCGTGATAAAATCAAGATATTCATTATTCTCAACAATAAGAGCACCACCATCAACGGGCTTATTGCCATATATCATTTGAGGGACATTTGCAATGGCCATAGTTCTGGTGCAGATAAAGATATTGTCGGATTCAATCAGGTATGGACTGATATTCTCAACCTCTGACTTCTGCCCACTTTCCGAATACAGATTTTTAACACCCTTGTAAGAGTTGCTGAACCCGACAATCACGCAATGTACGTGTGCCTTTATGCTGGCCTCGCTGTCCCAGCGGAATGTGCGCCAGGCGAAATCGATATGGATGCCAAACTGTTCCATAAGCGGTTTCCATATCGCGGCAACCTGTTCTCCTTGAGTAATCGAGTTCGTAGAGACAAGGGCCGCTCTGATATTCGTGCCCTTCATTATCTGCGCTGCTTTGTAATACCAGCCTGCCACATAGTCAATCTTTCCCGCAGTTTTATAGGGCTTGCCCTTCTCGTCAACAAACACAGAGAGAATGTCTTCTTTCTGCTCTTTGCTTTGCAGAGAATACCCCACAAACGGCGGATTGCCCATTATGTAGTTCAGCTCCGATGAGGGCACGACATCGTTCCAGTCCAGCCTCAGGGCATTGCCCTCCACGATGTTGTGGTAGGTTTTGAGCGGCAGGAAGTCCAGGTTGATGTGCATCAGTCTCTCGGTCTCCGCCATCATCTGCGCCTCGGCTATCCACAGGGCGGTCGTGGCGGTGGAGACTGCGAAGTCGTTGATCTCTATGCCGTAGAACTGGTGGATATCGACCTTGATGGGATTGAACAGGTCACCGATAATCAGCATCGCCTCGTTTTCAAGCCGCCGGAGAGACAGGTAGGTTTCGGTGAGGAAATTGCCGCTCCCGCAGGCCGGGTCGAGGAATTTGAGCGACGCGAGCTTGTCCTGATATTCGCGGGCTCTCTGCACTCGCGTCTTTTCCAGAGGCTCGTCTTTTATCGCGGCGAGTTCCGCCTTGAGATTGTCGAGAAACAGCGGGTCTATGACCTTATGAATATTCTCGATGCTGGTGTAGTGCATCCCTCCGCTGCGGCGGGTCTCCGGGTTGAGGGTGCTCTCGAACACCGCTCCGAATATGGTCGGGCTTATCCGGCTCCAGTCGAAGTCGTCGCTGGCGTGCTTGAGGATGAGTTCGGCCAGCTTGTCATTGAATCGCGGTATCTCCACTTCCCTGTCTGCGAAAAGCCCGCCGTTGCAGTACGGAAACGCCTTGAGGCTGTCGTCCAGATACGGGTCGCGTTCGGATATCGGGGTGTTGAGGACTTCGAACAGCTCGATGAGGCCCTTGCGCATCTCTCCCTGTCCGGGCTTGAAGCGGGACAGATAGTCGTGAAACATGCAGCGCTTCTCCCCGAAGATTCCGGCATCCTCCGCATAGAGGCAGAATACAAGTCTTACGCACAGGATGTTGAGGCTTCTGAGGGAATGCGGGTCGTCCGGATTGATGTACTGCCGCAGGAATTCCTCGTAGATTCCGCCTATGATTTCGCCTGCCTGCAGGGAGACTTCCATCTCCTTTTTGAGATGTTCACTGCCGGTATCGACGAGGAACTGCAGGCGATAGTATTCGGTTTCGAGGTTTTTCAGTTCTATGATTTCAGGCTCGCCCTGCGGGTTCTCCATATCATAGACATAGAACTGGCGGAAGTTGCTGACTACAACCCAGCGCGGATGTTTCGACCGGGGAAGTTCAGTGACATAACGCTTTGCCTGCTGGAACGGGGTGAGGACGCTGCCGTCAGACTGCCTTATGCCCTTGCTCAAGTCCTTGTCTATGGACTTCTGCTCTATAAGCACCTGCGTCGGCTCGATGTAGGCGTCGATGAAGCTGGTGCTGTTGAGCTTGACCTGATTTTCAAAGGAGATGACGTCATACGGCCGCTCCACTCCGAACACCGTCTGGAGGAGTTCCAGCCAAAAAGACTGGCTCTCGCCCTTCTCATATCCCTTGCCTTCCCAATGCTCCGCGAAGGTCTTTGCCGCGAGCGCCTGCTGATTCTTGGCCATAGTGCGATTCTTATGGGGTCAAAGTTATCAAAAAATCTCTCCATTCAAGGACGCTTGGTCCGATTTTCATACGAAATTCGGGAATACAGGTGTGAATTTAATAAACTTCGTATATTTGCACCCGGTAACAGCTTCTTAATAATATCTGCTAATGAAAATCGGAATCTGCAGCGACCATACCGGAGTGGACTACAAGTCCAGGCTGATTGCGTACCTGCTCGGGAAAGGTTACGAAGTGGTGAACTTCGGCACTGATTCTACGGAGAGCTGCGACTACCCGGACTTCGCGCATCCCCTCGGCGATGCCGTCGCGGGCGGCGAGGTGGACGCGGGCATAGCGCTCTGCGGCACCGGCAACGGGATGGCGCTCACTCTCAACCGCCACTGCGGCGTGCGTGCCGGACTGGCCTGGAATGTCGAAGTGGCGACCCTCGTCAAAGCGCACAACAACGCCAACGTGCTTGTGCTTCCTGCGCGTTTCGTGTCCTACCGTAAGGCGGTGATGATGGTAAGGGCCTGGCTCAATACGGAATTCGCCGGAGGACGGCATCAGAGAAGAATTGACAAGATTGCTAAGGGATGACATCTCCGCGTACCCGGAGGGGATAGTCCTGCCGATAGACAAGCCCTATCGCTGGACTTCGGCGGACGTGGTGCGCAGAATCAAGTTCGCCGCGACGCGGCATTTCCACAAGAAGAACCTCAAAGTCGGACACGCCGGCACGCTCGACCCGCTGGCCACCGGCATACTGATAGTCTGCATAGGCGAAGCCACGAAGCGGGCCGAACTTCTGCAGGCCTCGCCGAAAGAATATGTCGCGGGCGTGACTTTCGGGGCCACCACTCCCTCGTACGACCTGGAGAAGGAGATAGACGGGACATTCCCCCTCGACGGCGTGAGCGAAGACTCCCTCCGCTCGCTGCTTCCATCCTTCATAGGGGAGCAGATGCAGGTCGCGCCGCTATTCAGCGCGAAGTCGGTCGACGGAGTGCGGGCATACGAGACTGCGCGGAAGCTCTACCGGCAGGGAAGGCTCGCAGAAGGCTCCGGTCTTATAAGCGCCAACAGGATAGAAATCCACGAACTGGAACTCCTCTCGTTCGGAGTCTCCTCCTTCGCCCCGCCTTCTCCGGCGGAAGGCCGCAGCGGGCGGATTAATGTCGCCGACATCAGCGCATACTCGCTCCCGACGGCGATGATACGGGTAAGCTGCAGCAAGGGGACATATATCCGCGCTCTCGCGAGAGACCTCGGGGAGGCTCTGGGCAGCGGAGCTTTTCTGAGCAGTCTGCGCCGCAGCCGCAACGGGGGATTCACTCTCGACGACGCCGTCACTCTCGACGACGCCCTCGCCCTCTTCGGGACTACATAAGAAATCGGGACATATCCTCGCCACAGGCTTCCCTCTCGCGGATTTCCGTGGAGGAGATGTCCACTATCGGCGCGTCTATGATGCGGATGTTGTAGAGCCGGTCGAGCTGTTCGAGATTTGCCGTGTCAGGGGTGGTCCAGAAGTCCAGCACGTACGGGGCGGGGAAGTGCCGGCACTCTTCGAGGAGCATCTGCCGTATGCGGTGCACGTCGTAGCCCTTGCGGGGATAGACCGTGACCCCGTACTCGCTCAGCAGTCTGGGCGCGTCCCTCCATCTGTGTATGTTCTGCAGGTTGTCCGCCCCGATGACGAGGGTGAAGTCGTTTTCCGGCTCGCGCCTTTTCAGCGCGTCCAGGGTCTTTATGGTGTAGTGCGGCGCGGGCATACGGAGTTCTATGTCATCGACCCATACGTGCAGCTTCGGGTGTCTCAGCACGGCGTCGACGGCGGCGCGGTACCGCTGTCCGGCGGTGAGCGCCTTCTCCGGGCTCTTCAGCGGATTCTGCGGCGAGATGACAAGATACACCCAGTCGAAGTCCCGCACGTCGGTCAGGTATTCCATTATGGCCTGATGCCCTATGTGCAGGGGGTCGAACGAACCGGAATAGACGGCTATCCGCATAGGAAGGCGTTTACGATGCTTTCGGCCTGCGCGAAGGTCTCGGACAGCTCGCCGTTCACTATCTCACGGTCGAACCTGCCTCTCGCGAAGTCAATCTCGGAGGAAGCCTTGCCGAGCCTCTCGCGTATCGCTTCCTCGCTGTCGGTGCCGCGTCCGCGCAGCCTCCGCTCCAGTTCCTCCATATTCGGGGGCAGTATCAGTATGGAGAGGGCGGCCTTGCCGAAATATTTCTTGAGATTCGCCCCTCCCTTGACGTCTACGTCGAAGACTATGACGTGTCCCGCAGCCCAGATGCGCTCGACTTCACTCTTGAGCGTGCCGTAGAAGCGGTCGTGATAGACCTCTTCGTACTCCACGAAAGCGTCTTCCGCTATCAGTTCTCGGAATCTTTCCGCAGAGATGAAGCGGTATTCCACCCCGTCGCGCTCCGCTCCGCGCGGAGGCCGTGAAGTGGCCGAGACAGAGAACTCGAACTCCGGATGCAGCCCGAGCAGGTGTCCCACGACAGTGCTCTTGCCCGCTCCGGAAGGTGCTGAAAATATGAGGACTTTCCCCGACATTATATGTGGATTTTCTACAAAAATAACTAAATTTACGCGATTTTTGAAATCAGATAGTCGTTAATATAAATTTATTGTCTTATGAAGGTTTCTTTTAAGGATCTTGGGCTTGTGAACACCCGGGAGATGTTCGCCAAGGCCGTGAAGGGCGGTTATGCCGTACCTGCATTCAATTTCAACAATATGGAGCAGCTTCAGGCCATCATCCAGGCCGCAGCCGAGACCAAGTCTCCGGTGATTCTCCAGGTGTCCAAGGGCGCGCGCAACTACGCCAACCAGACCCTCCTCCGCTATATGGCTCAGGGAGCGGTGGAATACGCCAAGGAACTCGGATGGAAAAAGCCTCAGATCGTGCTTCATCTCGACCACGGCGACAGCTACGAACTCTGCAAGAGCTGCGTGGACTTCGGCTTCTCCTCAGTGATGATCGACGGTTCCTCTCTCCCTTACGACGAGAACGTGGCCCTTACCAGGAAAGTCGTGAAATACGCCCACAAATATGACGTGACCGTCGAGGCCGAGCTCGGCGTGCTGGCCGGAGTCGAGGACGAGGTGGCTGCCGAAGAGTCCCACTACACCAAGCCTGAGGAGGTTATCGACTTCGTCAAGAAGACCGGCTGCGACTCTCTCGCCATCTCCATCGGCACCTCCCACGGCGCATACAAGTTCAAGCCGGAGCAGTGCA
>CAVGPE010000086.1:0-10195 GCA_963631065.1 Ruminococcus bicirculans (ex Wegman et al. 2014) | reverse complement strand
CGTGCCAGTAGCGGGATAAAATGTGCCTCTCGGGCCGCAATCGTGGGCACATTGATAGCGACTGCGGAATTTTCGGTATATTTACCGAAATTTTCTTCTGATGATGAGTACTGAAACTGCAGCCGCTATCGACAGCATCAACGTGTCCCTCAACGCCGGGGGGATGAACACAATCAACATCATCCTGGCGTTCGTGATGTTCGGGGTGGCGCTCGGGATAAAGCCGAGGATGTTCATAGAAGTGTTCCGCAAGCCCAAGTCCGTGATACTCGGAGTATGCTGCCAGTGCATCCTGCTGCCGCTCTTCACCTTCCTGCTGGCGCTCGCGCTCGGACACCGCATCTCCTGGACTATGGCGATGGGGATGATACTGGTGGCGGCCTGCCCGGGAGGCAACATCTCCAACTTTATGAGCTCGCTCTCCCGCGCCAATATCGAGCTGTCAGTGAGCCTCACGGCCATCAGTACGGCGCTCGCCATCCTGATGACCCCGTTCAACTTCTGGCTCTACGGCAACCTCTACCTCCACTTCGCCAACATCCCCGGCGAGGTTCCGCAGCTCGCGATTCCGCTCTGGGACGTGTTCAAGACCATATTCATCCTGCTGGGAGTGCCGCTCACGCTCGGAGTGCTGACCTCGCACTACCTTCCTGAAGCAGCCGGGAAGCTCAAGAAGCCGCTTCAGTGGCTGAGTCTGCTGTTTTTCGTCGCGATGGTGGTGCTTGCGTTCATCGGCAACATCAGCGCGTTCCTCAAGTGCATCAAGTACATATTCATAGTGGTGTTCATCCACAACCTGCTCGCGCTCGGCATCGGCTTCGCGGCGGGGTCGGTGTTCAAAGTCCCGGGACGGGACCGCAGGACTCTCACCATCGAGACCGGCATACAGAACAGCGGACTCGGTCTCGTGCTGCTGCTCGGCACCGCGATTTTCGCCAACTTCCCCGCCCACGGCGGCACGCTCGTGATTACTGCCTGGTGGGGCATATGGCATATAGTCAGCGGTCTTACGGTCTGCGGACTGTTCAGGCTGCATGATTCCCGCAAAGCTCTCAAGGGATGAGGCGCATCTGGGAAAAGAGTTCCGGCTACAGCTTCTGGAGGCACTATGTGGATTTCTGTACGAGGGCCTCGTTCAGCAGTGTGGAAATCGACGGGCTTGACAATATGCCCCGCGAGGGTGCAGTGCTGCTCGCGCCCAACCACAGGGCGGCGCTGATGGACCCGCTGCTGGTGCTGCTGCTCCGGGAAGGGCCGACAGGCTTCGGCGCAAGGGCCGACATCTTCCGCAGGAGACGCATAGCTTCCTTCCTCCGCTGGCTCAGGATACTTCCGCTCGCCCGCGAAAGGGACGGTCTGCACGAGGTCGCGAAGAACTGGGAGACATTCGAAGAAATCATCGACTGCCTCGGCCACGGAGTGCCTTTCTGCCTCTTCAGCGAGGGTACGCACAGGGCGGAGCGGGGGATGATGCCGGTCAAAAAGGGACTCTTCCGCATAGCCAGAATGGCCTGCGACGAACTGGAAGGGCCTGTGAGCGTGGTACCCGTCGGCATCGACTACGACTACTTCTTCCGTCAGGGAGGCCGCGCCGCCATCCGCATCGGGAAAGCGATAGATATGCGTGAGGCGTTCAGCTCCGGCAAGCCGGAAGCAGATATCTACCACGAACTCTGCACTGAACTCAGGGAGCGGGACCTCGCCCTCACAGACCGCCTGCCTGAGCGGGAACACGGGAAGATTGCGCTGCGGCTGCCTGCGGCGCTTCCGCTGCTGCCGCTCTATCCGGTCTTTGCACTCGCCTCCGCCCCCATCTGGCTTCCCGCACGCATCATCCTCGCCCGCTTCGAGGACAAGGCCTGGTCGCACACGGTCTACTACGCCTGCCGGCTGCTGCTTCCGGTATTCCTGCCGTTCTACTATATTTTCAGCTTCATACACAATTTCCTCACCGACCTCATCGGCGACATGATTGAAATGATTGACAAAAAATGTAAATTCCGCATAAAATGAAACGGTTATTCACACTTTTGCCGCTCATCCTGCTCTGCATCCCCGCATCGGCGCAGAAGCAGGATATAATCAAGAAAGGCTACAGCCTCTTCCCTTTCCCAATTGTGGCGTTCGACGCCGACAAGGGGCTGCAGTACGGAGGATTCGCCAATCTCTTCGACTACGGTGACGGTACGGTCTATCCCAACTACGACTCGAAGACCTACCTTGAGGTGTCCCTCTTCACGAAAGGCTCGCAGCAGTACTTCCTGATGTACGACAACAAGAAGCTGATCCCCGGAGTGCGCTGGTCGAGTTCGCTCGTAGCGACTGTGGACAAGGCTCTGGATTTCTATGGGTTCAACGGATACGAGGCATACTACGATTATGACCGCGTCCTGCTCGGCAAGGGCAACGCCAAGGGTGCGCAGGACCCCTCAAACTATCTCTACACCCCCTTCTACAGGGCCGGACGCTACCAGATTATGGTCAAGACCGACTTCATAGGCAAAATGGGCGGGCATCTGTCCTGGGAGGCCGGCTATCATCTGAAGTGGATACGGCAGGAAGGCGTCGACAGGGCGAGCATCAACAAGGGCAAGGCCGACTACAATATCTTCCCGGATTCGGAGCCGACCCTGTTTGAAAACTACCTCAAATGGGGACTTATCGGCGAAGATGAGGCCGACGGGGGCCTTGTCAGCAGCATCAGACTGGGAATGGTCTATGACAGCCGCGACAAGGAGGGAGCGCCCACCAGGGGCATCTGGGCCGAAGGGCATCTCACACTGGCCCCGGCTTGGCTAGGCACCGCCATCCCGTTCTACCGCTACTCGCTCACAATGAGACAGTACTTGCCGCTGATCGGCAACGATGTACTGACTTTCGCCTACAGGTTCAATTACGAGGGCAATTTCGGAAACTCCGCGCCTTATTACGTGCTTCCGTTCATCACCCTGATGGGAGAAAGCTGCGACCGCGACGGGATGGGAGGCTACCGCACGGTGAGGGGGATTATGCGCAACAGGGTCACGGGCCTGGATATGGCGAGCTACAATGCCGAGTTCCGCTGGAGATTCTACCGCACTCAACTCTTCAACCAGAACATCGCACTGGGACTCAGCGCGTTCAGCGACGGCGCGATGGTGACCAGAAGACGCGACATGACCTTCCGGGGCGAGGAGAAGGACAAAGCCTCATACCTTGAATATATGGCTCTCGGACGGCAGAACGACCGCCCGCACATCACAGTTGGCGCGGGATTCCGCATCATTCTGAACGAAAACTTCATCCTTGCCGCCGAGTACGGGACTCCGATAAGCCGCTTCTACCCGCAGGGCAATCCTCTCCGCGGACAGGACGGAGGCGGAGCCTTCTATATCAACAGCGGATATCTATTCTGAAAACAGCTTCTTACATGCAAGCACGCTACATCCTTACGGTTCTGCTCTCCGCCGCCGTCTTAAGCGTCGGAGAGGAACTCTATGCCGGCCCGCAGCGGGGCGGCTCCGGCGGCTTCAGATATGGGCCGCAGCTCTTCTATGATACCGGATTCGATTTGCGCTTCGACAACCGGGAATACGGCAACGGGCTGTTCTCCCCGTCCGGCACCATCTTCGGGGCGAGGCTCACTCCCGCGATAGGCTTCACTTCCGGCGGTTATAAGTCCAGACACACTCTGACGGGAGGAGCCGTTCTGATGAAAGACTTCGGGGATGTCTCCGTCAGCGGAAGCGAAGTGTACAGGGACGCATTTTTCTGGTACGGCTATGAGAAGGAACTCGGCAGAGATCTCGTTTTCGGACTCACGGGCGGCATCTTCCCGCGTACAATGAGCCGCGAGAGCTGGTCGGAGGCCTTCTTCTCGGAGCGCCGCTGCTGGTACGACCCGTATATGGAGGGGCTGCTGCTGAGTCTGGACGGCAACAGAGGCCGCATAGAACTCGGCTGCGACTGGATAGGGATGATCGGGGCCGCGCCCGATGTCAAGGAGCAGTTCCTGCTCTTCTCCGCCGGGCATTACAGGCTGCCGGGCCGGCTCAAGATAGGATACAACGGCTATATGATGCATTTCGCCAACTCCGCCGCAGCGCCGGGAGTCGCGGACAACATTCTGGCCGAACCGTATCTGGAACTCGAACTCGGAGGCAGACGGAGCTTCTTCCGGGAATTCTCCGTCAGGCTCGGCTACCTCCAGTCGCTCCAGCGCGACAGGACAGTCTCCGGGAAATTCGACGCCCCGGCATTGGGCGAATTGACCCTCAGGGCCGTGCATTCCGGTTTCGGGGTCAGAAACAGTTTCTATTACGGCTCCGACATCCTGCCGCTGTACGACAATCTCGACACCGGCGGCGTTCCATATGCCGACAGGCTCTATTTTTCCGATCCTTTCTTCCGCATAAGACAGGATTCCGATGGCGGGAAGTGCGGCTTCTACGACAGGATGGAGTTCTTCTGGGCGTCGCAGCTCGGAAGGAATCTGCAGCTCAAGTTCTCCGCAGTGTTCCATTTCAACAGCGGCTCGTACAGCGGCAGCCAGCAGATTATAGGCATAAGTTACAATTTGACAGGAAAATAATATGAATTCAAAATTCAAATTGCTCTCCGCGGCGTTGCTCGTCTGCTCGCTCGGATTTGCGCAGCAGAAGGCCAACTACGCCCTCGCGGAGCGGTTCTCCGCCAAGAAAGTCAGCCAGATGGTGTTCTCCACCCAGATAAGGCCCAACTGGTTCAGGGACAGCGACAGATTCTGGTACAGCTGGAAGACTCCGCAGGGTACGGAGTACTACATCGTGGACCCGGCGAAGGGGACAAAGACCAAGGCTTTCGATATGACGGAACTGGCGAAGCAGGTCACGGAGACCGTGCGTTATCCGTTTGATGCGCAGCACCTTTCGCTCCGGGATCTGGAACTCAGGGACGACAGGGAGTTCCGCTTCAGCATCGTCTCCGGCATCAGAGGCGACCTCGACACCACCTGCTTCCGCTACGATCTCACATCCCGGAAGCTCGACACCGTCGCGAAGAAGAAGCCCGTCTACCCGAACTGGGCGTCCGTCGCTCCTGACGGGACATTCGGAGTCTTCGTCCGGAACTCCAACCTCTGGGTGATGGACTCCACGAACCTGCGCAAGGCGGCCATAGACGAGAAGGACAGCACCATCATCGAACACCGCCTCACCCTCGACGGCATACGCCAGTTCGGCTACGGCTACGGCAGCTATATGGGTGATACAGAGACGGACACGACAAAGCGGCACTACCCCGCCGAACTCGTGTGGTCACCGGACTCCAGGCATTTCGCCACCACCAAGTACGACACCCGTCCGCTCAAGGATTTCTGGGTCATCAATTCACTCTCCAAACGTCCGGAACTCGAGACCTACAAATACCAGATGCCCGGCGAGCCGGGAGCGGCAGGGTATCTGTACCTCTTCACGATGACAGAGGGCAACAGCGCCGCCACGTCACAGGAAATCAAGTGCCGCGCCTTCAAGGATCAGGCAATCGACATCCTTGGTGCGCGGCGGACCGCTGCGGACGGCTATCTGGAGTTCAGGCAGAACAGGTGGCTGGGCGACGACGGCGGATTCTACCTCATACGCCAGAGCCGCGACCTCAAGAGGCTCGACCTCTGCCGCGTGGATGTCGGCTCCGACTCCACCCGCACCGTCATCTCCGAGAGGGAACGGACCTATATCGAATACCGCAACCCTTATCTTATCGACGGCGGGAAGAAAATCATCCACTGGTCAGAGCGCAACGGCTGGGCCAATCTCTACCTCTACTCCGCCGACGGGACCCTCATAAAGAACCTTACCGACGGGGCGTTCCATATCGAGGACATACTCGGGGTCAACGAGAAGGAAGGCTACATCCTGCTGAGCGCCTGCGGGGTCAAGTCAGGCGAGAACCCATACCAGATGCACACTTTCCGCGTTCCTCTCGGGGGCGGGGTGCTGCAGCAGCTGGATATGGACGATATGGACGTGCTCTCCACGGCCAGCGACGATGCCAGATACTTCGTAGCCAACTACTCCCGCGTGGACTGCACGCCGGCTGCGGCCCTCTTCTCCGCCTCAGGAAAGAAGATCCGTGAACTGGAGACTGCGGATCTCAGCCTGCTCTTCGAGGCCGGCTACAAGTTCCCGGAGCGGTTCAAGGTCAAGGCCGCCGACGGGGTCACCGACCTCTACGGAGCGATGTACAAGCCGTTCGACTTCGACTCCACCAAGGTATATCCCATCTGCGACTATGTCTATCCGGGTCCTCAGGTCGAAGCCAACAACATCTCCTGGAGCAGGGGTTTCACCCGCACCGACAGGCTCGCGCAGCTGGGCATCATAGTCATCACGGTGGGCAACAGGGGCGGCCACCCGAACCGTTCCAAGTGGTATCACAACTACGGCTACGGCAACCTGCGCGACTACGGTTTGGAGGACCAGAAATACGCCATACAGCAGCTCGGGGCGAGGTATCCGTTCATCGACCTTGACAGAGTGGGCATCCACGGACACTCCGGCGGCGGATTTATGAGCACCGCGGCCATATTAAAATACCCCGATTTCTTCAAGGTGGCGGTCTCCTGCGCGGGCAACCACGACAACAGCATCTACAACCGCTGGTGGAGCGAGCAGCATCACGGGGTGCTGGAAAAGATAGAGCAGGGAGACACCACCTTCGTCTACCATATCGACACCAACCAGGAGCTTGCCCGCAATCTCAAAGGCCATCTGATGCTCTTCCACGGGGACATAGACAACAATGTCCATCCGGCCAACACCATCCGCGTGGCGGACGCCCTCATCCGCGCCAACAAGCGCTTCGATATGATGATTCTGCCGGGACAGAGGCACGGATTCGGCGATATGAACGAGTATTTCTTCTGGCGTATGGCGGACTACTACTCCGAGTGGCTCATCGGCGACTCAGAGCGCCACAAGCCGGACATCACGCAGATGAACAACGACTGACCTGGACTGCTTAGCGGCGAAGATTTCACAACTTCCACGGGGTCTCGATGTCGGACGGCATCCTCCAGTCTCCGCGAGGTGAGAGGGAGACGGAGCCGACCTTCGGACCGTCGGGGATGCAGGAGCGCTTGAACTGCTGGGTGAAGAAGCGGCGAAGGAAGGTCGAGAGCCAGTGACGGACGGTCTGCTCATCGTATGCAGAGGAGAATGCCTTGAGCGCGAGGAAGAGGAGCTTCTCCGGATTGTAGCCGAAACGGAAGAAATTGTAGAGGAAGAAGTCGTGCAGCTCATACGGCCCCACGAGATCCTCGGTCTTCTGTGTGATGTCGCCATTCTCGTCCGCCGGGATAAGTTCCGGGCTGATAGGGGTGTCGGCTATGTCCAGCAGGACTTTGCGTACTTCCTCCGAGCCGCTGAACCTGTTGTCGGCGCCCCATACGACGAGCGTCCTCACCAGAGTCTTCGGCACGCTGACATTGACGGCGTACATAGACATATGGTCTCCGTTGTAGGTGCACCATCCGAGGGCGAGTTCCGACAGGTCGCCCGTACCGATTACGATGCCGCCCTCCTTGCCGGCTATGTCCATCAGTATCTGCGTCCTCTCGCGAGCCTGACAGTTCTCGTATGTGAGGTCGTGCACATTCTCGTCGTGGCCTATATCCTCGAAATGCCGCCTGGTGGCGGAAACTATCGGAATCTCCCTTGCGGTGACACCCAACAACCCCATCAGCGAGAGCGAGTTGCCGTGTGTCCTGTCACTGGTGCCGAAGCCCGGCATAGTGACGCAGACGATGCCCTTGCGGTCAAGGCCCATCGCGTCGAAAGCGAGGGTCGTGACCATCAGCGCGAGTGTGGAGTCAAGCCCGCCGGAGATGCCTATCACGGCCTTGCTGCAGCGTATATGCTCCATCCTGGTGGTGAGTCCGGCGACCTGCGCGGAGAGGATTTCGCGGCAGCGTTCGCCGAGCGCCTGCCTGTCGCCCTGCGGGACGAAAGGATGCGGCTCGACGTACCGGAGCAGTTCTGCATTGAAATCGGTATCGACGGGGCTGCCGGCTTCAACGATACCGTATTCCGGATTCTGTCCCTCAAAGCGGTAGGAGTGTTCCTTGGCGCGGAGGGTGTCCATTTTCTCGATGTCCACATCGGCCATTATCGAGCCGGACTCCCGGCTGTAGCGCCCGCTCTCGGCAAGAATTCCGCCGTTCTCGCAGATAAGGGAAGATCCGGCCCAGACAAGATCCTGAGTAGATTCCCCATAGCCGCAGGAGCAATATACATAGGCTGCGAAAAGTCTTGAAGACGTGGATGATACGAGCTGGCGGCGATATTCGTGCTTCATCAGCACCTCGTTGCTGGCCGAGAGGTTGACTATGAGCTGGGCTCCTGCGAGCGCCGCCCATGTGCAGGCCGGCACAGGAGTCCAGAGATCCTGACAGATTTCCACGCCGACAAGAGTCTTCCCGATACGGAAAAGCTGACGGCATCCCAGACACAGTCCTTTCTGCCCGGCGTAGTCAATCTTCGCCCCTTCGTCGGGCAGGACTCTCGAGGATTCGAACCACCTCGGCTCATAGAACTCGCCGTTGCCCGCGAGGTAGGTCTTCGGGACTATGCCGAGTATTCTGCCGCCGCGTGAGACCACGGCGCAGTTGAAGAGCCTTCCGCGATATTCGAGAGGTGCGCCGAACACCAGCAGGGAACCGACATCCGCCGTCTTCGCGAGGATTTCCTCCACGGCGGCCTCCGCACCGTCAATCAGCGTCCGCTGTCCGAAGAGGTCGGCGCAGGTGTAGCCTGTCACGCTCAGCTCCGGGAATACCGTCACCGACGCGCCCTGAGCGCTTAGTTCTGCGGCCATTCTTGCTATTTCCCTACCGTTGGCCGCAGGGTCTGCGACCTTGACCTTCGGCATCGCCGCCGCTACCCTCAGAAATCCGTAACTGTTCATCCTGTTTATGTTTCAACTCCGCAAACTTAAGCAAATTATCGCGCTTATCCTACCCACTCCTTCAGCTGCCGCTCAAGCGCGGCATACTCGATAAGGAAGCCGTCGTGACCGAAAGCGGAGCTGATTTGCCGATACTCCGCGTCCGGGAGCATCGCGGCGAGCGCGCGGCCGGATTCCGGCGGAAAGAGGCAGTCGCTGTCGATATTCAGCACAAGACAGCGGGCCTTGACACGCGAGAGAGCCGCCGCCACCCCTCCCCTGCCCCTGCCTACATTGTGGCTGTCAAGAGCATAGGTCAGATACCAGTAGCTGTACGCATCGAAACGGTCGGCGAGTTTGCGCCCCTGATAGCGCTGATACGAAGCCGCCCTGTCCGCGAAAAGGACATCCGGATCCGCCTCGGACTGAGTGCCGACATATCCCGCATATGTCCTGTATGAGAGCATAGCGACGGCGCGGGCGCACTCCAGCCCCTTCCTTCCTCCGTCAGGCGAAACTCCGAAACTCGGATCGGCGCGCAGAGCCATCCTCTGAGCCTCGTTGTAGGCCGTCAGATACGGAGAACACTGCGCCTCCGTGGCAAGGAACACGGCCTTTCCTATCACGTCCGGCTCCGTCACCGCCCATTCATAGGCCTGAAATCCCCCTATGGAAGGGCCTATCAGGACATCTATCTTCTCTATTCCCAGATATTTGCGCACAAGGATATTGGCCGCGACCATATCCCTTATCGTGGTTTTCGGGAATGATGTCATATACGGCCTGCCGTTCTCCGGATTGAGCGACGACGGGCCGCTGGAGCCGTAGGGCGAGCAGAGCATATTCACGCATACCACGAAATATCTGTCAGTATCAATCAGTTTCCCGCTCCCCACCATCTGCGGCCACCAGTCTTCCGGGTCGGAATTGGCGGTCAGCGCGTGGCATATCCAGACCACCTTCTCGCCGGGAGTCCGCGTATGCTCCGGGCGATGGAACACTATTTCCATCCCCTCCAGACTCTCCCCCGCCTCGAAGCGGAACGGAGCGGAAATGTTCAGTTTGCAGAGCTTCATCTTATTGACGCGCCCCGGCTCAGGCCCGTCCCGAATTCCGGGCATACGGTCCGCCGAAGGCATAAGGTGCGAATTTCGCTCACTATTCCGAAAAATGCAAATTTGAATTATGGAATATATCAGCTAACTTCGCGAGTCAAAAATCCGGACAAATCCCGGAAGAAGCTTAGAAGCTGTTTTGAAATGGTTCCCGAATTTTATTATGCGGAATTTTCGAGGCA
>CAVGPE010000085.1:6176-13619 GCA_963631065.1 Ruminococcus bicirculans (ex Wegman et al. 2014) | reverse complement strand
CCACAAAACACAGCCTGCACCACTCCCCTATCAGGTATATCTGCTCGCCGAGAGACATATTGGTCTTGACCAGATACTTGATTATCTGGTCAGCAATCACCAAGCCCGCTCCCAGCAGGGCAAGTCCGGCACCCTTCGAGAGCTTCATCAGCGGCCCTTGGACATCTTTTCCTTGGCCTCGACGGTGAGGGTGGCGTGCGGCACGAGCCTGAGCCTTTCCTTCGGAATCAGCTTGCCCGTGGCACGGCAGACTCCGTAGGTCTTGTTTTCTATACGCGCAAGGGCGGCCTCAAGGTTCTGTATGAACTTGTACTGCCTCTGCGCCATATGGCTGGCCTCTTCCTTGGAGAGCTGGTTGGCCCCGTCATCCTCCACAGTCTTGAACGACGGGGAAGTGTCCTCTATGTCGTTCGTACCGTTATGCAGCACCACCTCCCTGAGGGTATTATACTCGGACTTGGCCTTGGCCAGCTTCTCTTCGATGATAGCTTTGAACTCCGCCAGTTCCGCATCGGAATAGCGGGTTTTCTCCGTTACGGGAGCGTCTTTTCTTTCGTCTGTCATTGGTTAAAATAGGTTTTTTATAGTTAATGTTTCGATACAAGTATCCTGATGGACGAGTCTCCCCACTCCAGCTGTGCGGCTGCCGCAGGAGCCTCGGACAGAGGCTTCAGCGAGAGCGAGAGCGAGAGGGTCTGCGCCGCGATGTAGTCCGAATACTCGGAAAGCGCCGCGCCGATCTCCTCAGAAGCCGTCCCGTCAGCATATATGACAGTATCAATCCTGTCGGTCACCTCGAATCCGCTCTCCTTGCGGAGGGTCTGGACAGGATGAATGAGTTCCCTCGCCACTCCCTCACGGATGAGTTCCGGAGTCTGGACTATATCCAGAGCGAGAGTCAGAGTCCCTTCGGTGGCGACGAGCCAGCCCGGCATATCCTCGGAACCGATCTCGTAGTCCCCCTTATGGAGCGTCACGTCACCTCCCGGCAGGGAAAGTACATATTCGTCCCCGGAGCGTTCGATGGCGGAAATCTCCTCCTGGGAGAGAGTCTGGAACGCGGCGGCAATCTCCTTCATGCGCTTGCCGTACAGTTTGCCGAGAGTCTTGAAATTGGGCTTTATCTTCTTGGTGATGATGCCGGCGGTGTCGTGCAGGAATTCTATCTCCTTCACGTTCACCTCGGCAAGGAAGATGTCGCGTACTCTCCGGATATGCTCCTTGACGCTGTCGTCCATCACCGGCACAAGCACCTTGGCCAGAGGCTTGCGCACATTGATGCCGACCTTCTTGCGGAGGGCCAGCACCATAGACGAAGCTTTCTGGGCGAAACCCATACTTTCCTCAAGCTCCTCGTCCACGAGAGCGGCATCGCACTGCGGCATACTCTGGAAGTGCACCGACTGCGAACCCGGCACGAGGTCCGTCCACAGCCTGTCCATAAAGAACGGCGCGATAGGGGCGGACAGCAGCGCCACGCTGCGGAGCGCCTCATAGAGAGTCTGATAAGCCGACATCTTGTCCTCGCTCATCCCTGCGCCCCAGAGGCGCTTCTTGTTGAGCCGTATATACCAGTTGCTGAGGTCGTCGCAGACGAAATCCTGCACAAGACGGCCCGCAGTCGTGATATCATAGTCCTCGTAGGCGGCAATCACCGACTTCACGAGAGTGTTGAGCCGGCTTATGATCCAGCGGTCAAACATAGGCCTTTGTCCGTACGGCACGGTCCCGGAGGCCGGGTCGAATCCGTCGATATTGGCATAGAGCGCGAATACCGAATAGGAATTGTACAGCGTGCCGAAGAACTTGCGGCGCACCTCCTCCACCCCGGACTCGTCGAACTTGAGATTGTCCCACGGCTGCGCATTGGTCAGCATATACCAGCGGAGCGCATCAGGGCCGAACTTGTCGAGAGCCTTGAAAGGGTCGACCGCATTGCCGAGACGCTTGCTCATCTTGTCCCCGTTGCGGTCAAGCACCAGCCCGTTGGAAATCACCCTGCGGAAAGCGGCCGTACCGCTCACCATCGTGTGTATCGCGTGCAGAGTATAGAACCACCCCCGCGTCTGGTCCACGCCCTCGGCGATGAAGTCCGCCGTACAGCCGAAATCCGGACTGTCCTTGCCGCGGAGTCCCGTCTGCGCATACGGCATCGAACCGGAGTCGAACCACACGTCTATCAAATCCGTCTCACGCGTCATCTTCTTACCCGACGGACTCACGAGGAATATCTCATCGACATACGGGCGGTGAAGGTCTATCCTGTCATAATTCTCCCTGCTCATATCATCAGGGTTGAATCCCTTATCCCTCAAAGGGTTGGATGCCATTACCCCGGCAGCCACGGCCTTGTCTATCTCACTGTAGAGCTCCTTCACCGAGCCTATGCACACTTCCTCCTTCCCGTCCTCGCTGCGCCATACCGGAAGCGGTGTACCCCAGTAGCGGCTGCGGCTGAGATTCCAGTCCTGGATGTTCTCCAGCCACTTCCCGAAGCGTCCGGTGCCGGTGGACTCCGGTTTCCAGACTATGCCTTCGTTGAGTTCCATCATCTTCTCGCGCACCGCCGTGGTCCTGATGAACCAGCTGTTGAGCGGGTAATACAGCACCGGCTTGTCGGTACGCCAGCAATGAGGGTACGAGTGCACCTTCTTCTCGATGCGGAACACCTTCCCCTGCGACTTCATCATCACGCAGAGATCCACGTCGAGAGTCGGAGCATCCGCCCCGAGAGTGTCGTCGTAGGCGTTCTTGACATAACGCCCGGCCCATTCGCGGTACTCGGGGCTGACGCGTTCCGCGACATATTCCGGGTCAAGGTCTTCAATCCTGTAGAACCGGCCCTTGAGATCCACCTGAGCCTGCGGAGCGCCGTCGGAGTCGGTCACCATCAGCGCCGGCACCCCGGCGGCCCTGGCCACGCGCGCGTCGTCGGCACCGAAAGTCGGGGCTATGTGCACGATGCCGGTACCCTCCTCGATGGAGACATAATCCCCGGCAATCACCCGGAACGCGCCCTCGTCCGGACGGAACCACGGAATCAGCTGCTCGTAGCGCATACCCACGAGGGTGGAACCCTTGAATGTGCCCGGCAGCACCTCATAAGGCGTCTTTTCGTTGAACAGCGACCCCACCAGCGCGGCGGCCACGATATAGGTCGCCGGAGTTCCGGTGTACGGATTGGAGGACTTCACCTTCACATAGTCGATGTCCGGCCCCACGCAGAGCGCGGTATTGGAAGGCAGAGTCCACGGAGTGGTCGTCCACGCGAGGAAATACAGATTATCCTCCCCTATGACCTTGAACTGGGCGGTGCAGGTGGTGTCCTTGACGTCGCGGTAGCATCCCGGCTGATTGAGTTCGTGGCTGCTGAGTCCGGTGCCGGCAGCCGGAGAATACGGCTGTATGCTCTTGCCCTTGTAGAGCAGGCCCTTGCCGTAGATGTCCTTGAGAAGCCACCACAGGGTCTCGATATAGCGGTTGTCGCAGGTGACATAAGGGTCGTCCATATCAACCCAATACCCTATGCGTTCGGTGAGAGTGCGCCACTCTGCGGTATATTTCATAACTTCGGCGCGGCAGCTGCGGTTATATTCCTCCACGCTGATCTTCTTGCCGATATCCTCCTTGGTGATGCCGAGTTTCTTCTCCACTCCGAGCTCCACCGGGAGGCCGTGGGTGTCCCAGCCGGCACGGCGGCGCACCTTGTACCCGGACTGCGTCTTGTAGCGGCAGACGGCATCCTTGATCGAGCGCGCCATCACGTGGTGTATGCCGGGCATACCGTTGGCGGACGGCGGCCCCTCGAAGAATATGAACTCCGGAGCCCCATCCCTCAGGGCAAGGGACTTCCCGAAGGCATCCATACTCTTCCATCTCTTCAGAACTTCGTCCGCCGCACCGACGAGATCGAGTCCGCCATACTCTTTGAATATCATAATTTTTACTAATTTTGCGTCTATACACGGACTCGCCCCGGCGCAGGCGCGGCAGGACAAAGTCCGAATAATTCGCAAAGTTAAGAAAGTGTTTTGATATTTCAACCGTTATGGCCATCATAGACATCATTCTGCTGATATGTTTCGTACCTGCAATCGTTTACGGAATCCGCAAGGGCTTCGTCCGGCAGGTAGTGGAACTCGTGGCGATAGTCGTGGGGGTGTGGGCCGCATTTCATTTCTCCTCCGCTCTCGGATTATGGCTGTCACGGTACATTTCACTGGAACAGACCGTCCTTAATATTGTCAGTTTCGTCATAATAGTGGTTCTGGCGGTGCTGCTGACGGGCGTTCTGGGTACGCTTCTGACCAAACTGCTGAACATAGTGTTTCTCGGCTGGCTCAACGGCCTGCTCGGGCTGGTGTTCGGCATATTCAAGGTCGCCCTCGTCCTCGGTCTGCTGATTATGCTTTTCGAGGGCCTCAACTCTTCCCTCCATCTCGTGGAGCCGGAAAACCTCGACAATGCCGCCGTGTATCAGGCCCTTAAGGACCTTGCATCGCGCATTTTCCCTTATCTAAAGTCTTTCGCGGCACAACTGGATTGACCCCCGATGATTTCAACAGCTAACTCCTAACAACTGAAGCCTATGAGCAGAATACTACTTATAGAGACATCGACCGCGCTGTGTTCCGTCGCGCTGGCGGACGGCGGCCGGATTGTCGCGAGCCGGGAGAGCGACATCCCCAGGACTCACGCGGCTATGACCGCACCCTTCGTAAAGGAGGTTCTGTCTTCACAAGGCCTCGCCGCAGCCGACTGCGACGCGGTCTGCGTAAGCGCCGGACCAGGGTCGTATACCGGTCTGCGCGTCGGCGTGTCCACGGCCAAGGGGCTGTGCTTCGCGGCGGGGATTCCGCTGCTGTCGGTGGGGACTCTGGACATCCTCGCGCTGCAGGCCATAGAGCGCGGGCTGCCGGAAGGGTGCAGGGCCATAGTGCCTATGGTGGACGCGCGCAGGATGGAGGTCTATACCGCCGTTTTCTCTCCGGAAGGCGGAAGAGAGACGCAGGTCGAACCGCGCATCATCGACTCCGGCTCCTTCGGAGAGGAACTCGCCGCAGGGAAGGTGGTGTTCATCGGAGACGGGGCGGAGAAATGTTCGGAGGTCATCAAGTCCCCTAATGCCGTCTTCGTCCGCGAATACCCCAGAGCTTCGGCTATGGCCGCTCCGGCGCAGGAAGCGTTCGACAGAGGGGAATTCCGGGACTGCGCCTACTTCGAACCGTTCTACCTCAAGCAGTTCGTAGCCACGGTAAGCAAAAAGAATCTGTTCTGATATGGAAGGTTTACTTATCACCCTGCTGATGTTCGCCGTCCCGATAGCGGCGGTAATTATAGACAAGAGGACGAAGGCGGGCAGAAGCGTCCCGCAGGTGAACGCCGAGCCTATCGACTTCTCGGAAGACCTCCCGGCGGAAGAGGAGGGAATCAAGGCAATCGTACGAAAGGAGGCGGCAAAGAAGGAAGGCGGCATTGCTGCGCAGACCGCAGCGGCGCAGAGGGCCGCAGAGCCGCTCCGGACGATGCAGGGACACGGCCCGGAATCCAGGCCGGCACCCGAGCCGGAGAGTCCCGCGAAGCCTAACCCGACGGCGGAGGAAATCCTGCGGGACAGAAAGAAACTCATCCTCTATTCGGAAATTCTCAAGCCTAAGTTCGACGAATGAGAAGCTGTTTTGTTTTTCCCGCCGCTTTCATTATCTTTGCGGAGAACAAGGACAACGAGGGTTCCGCCTGCTGGCGGGACTCCTTTTTAATTGACTGCTTACTATGTCAGAAGTACACTTAATGAGTCAGGAAGGACTCGACCGGATCAAGAAGGAGCTTGCTGAGGCGCTGGCCCAGAGGCCCGTCATATCCGCGGCGATAGCCGAAGCCCGCGAGAAGGGCGATCTCTCCGAGAACGCCGAATACGAATCCGCAAGGGAGGCGCAGGGCCTGCTCGAGCTCAGGATAGCCAACCTCCAGAATATGATTGTCAACGCCAAGGTTCTGGACAGTTCGCAGCTGGGTACAGAGAAGGTTCAGATGCTCAACAGGGTGAAGGTCAAGAACCTCAACACCGGCCGCGAGATGGAGTTCACCATCGTCGGGGAGAGCGAAGCCGACTTCTCCAAGGGCAAGCTCGCCGCCACCACCCCGATTGCCAAAGCCCTGCTGGGACACGGCAAGGGGGAGACTGTGGAGGCCAAAGCCCCGTCAGGCATAATAAAGTTTGAAATTCTTGACATTTCCCTCTGATGGCAACTCTCTTCACCAAAATCGCCAAGGGGGAGATTCCCTCTTATAAGGTGGCGGAAAGCGGGGACTTCTACGCTTTCCTCGACATCAGTCCGCTCAGCCTCGGACACACTCTCGTGATACCCAAGCACACGGAGGAGGACTACATCTTCAATCTCGACCCGGCAACCTACGACGGCCTCTGGGCGTTCGCCCGCAAGGTCGCCGCAGCTCTCAAGGCCGCAGTTCCCTGCAAAAGGGTGGGAGTCGCGGTGCTGGGGATGGAAGTTCCCCACACGCACATCCACCTGGTTCCTCTCCAGAGCGAGGGGGATATGGATTTCCGCAAGACCCGCCCCGTCTTCAGCAAAGAACAGATGGCACAGACGGCGGCCTCAATCCTCGCAGAATATGAGAAATTATAGAATATTCCTCGCCGCAGCCGCGGCCGCACTCTCGCTCGCATCCTGCTCGCACACGGCGAAAGTAAGCGGAAAGATAGAAGGAGCAGCGGACAGGCAGATTGTCGTCAAGCAGCTCGACATCAATGTATATAATGTCCTCGACACGATAAAGACCGGTGCCGACGGCTCTTTCAGCTACTCGATACCGGTGAGCGAAGGACAGCCGGAATTCGTCTATCTCTTCTGCGGAGATGTCAGGATAGCGGCGCTGCTCCTCGAGAAGGGAGAGAAGGCCCGCGTCACTGCCGACACCCTCGGCAACTACAGCGTGGAAGGCTCGGAAGGGTCGGCCAGCCTTGCGGAGGTGGACAAGGCGTACGCCTCATTCATCAAGGCTCTCGTGGCGGCGGAAGGCAGCGGCCCGGATATGGCGAAGGCCTATCTCGACCACTACCGCTCCTGCGTGAAATATCTGCTGAGCCATCCGTATTCCCTTACCACGATTCCGGTGCTGTATGAAAACATCGGCGCGGGGACTCCGGTATTCAATCAGCCGACCGACGCACTCTTCTTCAGAAACGCCGCCGATTCGCTCAAGACGGTCTATCCCGAGTCACGCTATGTGAAGGCCCTCGACAAGGAGGCGGCGCGCAGGATGGCGCTGCTCGAACTCGACGGTAAGCTGCGCTCGGCGGAGGAGCGGTCCTATCCGGACATCGTACTCCCGGACATCAACGGAGAGCGGAAAGCCCTCAGTTCTGTGGACGCCAAAGTGGTGCTGCTGCATTTCTGGAACGCCTCCGATGCGGCGCAGAAG
>CAVGPE010000085.1:0-6166 GCA_963631065.1 Ruminococcus bicirculans (ex Wegman et al. 2014) | reverse complement strand
CAATCTCAACGACGGTCTCGGCGCCGGTTCCACAGCCGTGGCCACCTACGGGGTAAGTTCCCTGCCGAATTCGCTGCTCATCATCGACGGCGAAATCAGCACCGCCCCAATCAAAGGCGAGGCAGGTCTGCGCAAAGCGCTCGACAAAGCTCTTCGTCGCAGATAAGCTGGCCCTTCAGTTCATCGACACCCACGAAGCGCTTCCCGTCCCGGAGGCGCTTTTTGAATGTCACCCTGATGTCGAGTCCGTATATGTCCTCCGAGAAATCGAAGATATGCGTCTCGATGATGTCGCCCACATTGGTCATCCCGTAGCGGCGGACTCCGACGGTCTCCACCTCCGAGAGATAGACCCCGCGTCCCGGAATCAGTTTAAGAGGTTCATAGAGACGCATATTCGCCGTCGGAAATCCGATGGTACGCCCGAGCTGCTTGCCTCCCACGACCGCCCCGCTGACGGAATACTCATAACCCAGCATCGAAGCCGCCTCCTCCACCCTTCCTGCGGCGAGGGCTTCGCGTATCACTGTGGAACTTATCTGCCGGCATCCGGCGGAAAGAGCCGCCGGCACTATAGTCACGTCCAGCCCGAGACTGCGGGCGAGAGGCTCGCTCCGGGACGGGTCCAGAGTGTCCGACCCGAGACGGTTGTCGTAGCCCAGGATGACGGCGGAACCCCCGAGCCGCCCCTTGACGATGTCCCTGAGGTACTCCTCCGCACTAAGGCGGGAGAACTCGCGGGAGAACTCCAGCACCTCCACCCAGTCCACGCCAAGCCCCTTGAGCAGGGCGGTCTTTTCCTGCGGAGAAGACAGAAGCCTCAGACTGCGGGCATCCTGCTGAAGCACGGCCCTTGGATGGGTCGCGAACGTAACGACAATCGCCTCCTCGCCCCTTGCACGGGCCGAGGAGACGAGAGTGCTTATGACTTCACGGTGTCCGAGATGGACACCGTCGAAAAAACCTGTAGCTACTACAGCCATTTAACGAGAGGGAAGTCCTGTCTGTGCGGCAGACGCGGATTCTTCGGATAGATGCGGGTGCCTACCTGATACATTCCGGTCCTCTCCGGGAACACCTCCGCCTGATATGTAATCTTGCCGTCCTGACAGGAGACGACGCTGAGTTCGCACACGTTCTGGATATGCAGCTCGCCCTTGGCGTCGGAAGAGGTGAATATCATCTCCACACCCACGTCCTCCGGTTTCAGACGTCCGAGGTCAAGCACCACCTCGCACTTGAGCGTATTGTTCGGAGAGAGCACATACGACGCATCCGGCTGGGTATAGGAAACGATGCGGATATTGTTCCACTCGCTGTCCACAAGCCCCTTCCAGACTGCAATCTCCTTCGCGACCTTGGCGTCGTCGGCATTGAGTTCCTCGTAGCGGCGGCACTGAGGGTCGTAGTACTGATTGCAGTAGTCGGTGAGCATACGGTTGGTGGTGAAATTGCAGGCGACCTCCGCAACGGTGTTCTTGATATAGCCTATCCACTTCGGAGAGAGTCCGGAAGCGGAATCCCTGTCGTAGTACGCCGCAGCAATCTCGTTCTCTATCGTGGAGTAGATGGTCGCCGCGTCGAGTTCGTTCTGATAGTTGGGGTCATCGTAGGTCTTTTCGAGAGGAAGAGCCCAGCCGGCCCCTTCCTTGTATCCCTCGACCCACCATCCGTCAAGCACGGAGAAGTGCATCACTCCGTTCATCGCCGCCTTCTCGCCGGACGTACCGGAAGCTTCCAGAGGACGGGTTGGATTGTTGAGCCATACGTCAACTCCCTGCACGAGCCTCTTGGCGAGGGTGATGTCGTATCCCGGGATGAACACTATCTTGCCCAGGAAACGCTCCTGCTTGGAGATTTCGATGATTTCCTTGATGAGGTCCTGTCCGGCCCCGTCGGCAGGGTGCGCCTTGCCGGCAAAGAAGAACTGCACCGGCCGCTCCGGATTGTTCACTATCGCATCGAGCCTGTCCAGGTCGCTGAACAGCAGCGTGGCCCTCTTGTAGGTGGCGAAGCGGCGTGCGAAACCTATCGTCAGCACATCCTCGCGCAGCTGTTCCTTGATGGCGACAATCTGGCTCGGCGTATAGTGGGCGCTCTGCTGAGGGTCTGAAAGCCTCTCCTTGATGGCCTTGATCAGTTCTCCCTTAAGGAAGATGCGGGTATCCCATATCTCCTTGTCCGGCACGGTATAGATGCCCTCGAAGCACTTCTTGTCGTAGTGGTGCGTGCCGAATTCCTTTCCGAACACGCGGGAGTGGATCACCTTCCAGTCCCTGGACGCCCAGGTCGGATAGTGTACGCCGTTGGTGACATAGCTGATATAGAGTTCCTCCGGAAGATATCCCGGGTACATACCCGAGAAAATCTGCTGGCTGACCTTGCCGTGAAGCATAGACACGCCGTTGACATTCTGGGACATATTCGCCGCGAGGAAACTCATAGAGAATTTCTCGTCGTGGTTGTCCGGATTGACCTTGCCAAGGCTCATCATCGTCCTCCAGTCGATTCCGATGCTCTGAGGATAGTAGCCCATATACTTCCCGAGGAGGTCCTCCGTGAAGGCGTCGTGGCCGGCAGGGACAGGGGTATGGGTCGTGAAGAGTCCGGAAGCCCGGATCAGCTCCATAGATTCGGAGAATGACAGATGCCTGCCCTGCATACACTCGCGCAGCCTCTCAAGACCGGCGAATGCGGCGTGACCTTCGTTATAGTGGTAAATGGTCGGATTGAGGCCGAGCGCGCGAAGAGCGCGGACGCCTCCTATGCCGAGCAGAATCTCCTGCTTGAGGCGGTTCTCCCAGTCACCTCCGTAGAGATGATGCGTGACCTGCCTGTCCTCCGGGATATTGTCCTCATAGTCGGTGTCAAGGAGATAGAGGTCGGTGCGTCCCACCGCCACCTTCCATATTCTGGCGCAGAGGTCGCGGCCGGCCACGGACACTTTGATAGACTTCCACACTCCGTTCTCGTCAATCACCGGCTCGGCGGGGATTCTGAGGAAATACTGGGCCTGATACTCCGCCACCTGATTGCCCTGCGGGGTGAGTCTCTGGGTGAAGTAGCCGTAACGGTAGAGAAGCCCCACCGCCACGAGGTTCACGTTCATATCGCTGGTCTCCTTGAGGTAGTCGCCGGCGAGAATGCCGAGACCTCCGGAGTATATCTTGAGGGAGGTGTCAAGACCATATTCCATACAGAAATAGCCTATCGACGGTTCCTTCCTCTCGGATTTCTTTGACATATAGTCGTTGAACTCCGCCATCACCTCGTTGAGACGGGCGATGAAGACCTCGTCTCCGGCAAGTTCCTTATACCTCTTGAAGCTGACCTTGTCGAGGATTTCCATAGGATTGTGACCGGACTGATGCCACAGTTTGGAGTCCACGCTCTTGAAGAGGGCCTTGGCGTTATCGTTCCAGCACCACCAGAGATTTTTGCAGAGGGTTTCGAGTCCTGAGAGCTTCTCGGGCAGATGTCTTGTCACCATAACGCTTTTCCACGATGGTGTCGTCCCTGTTTCGTTTCTGTTCATAAATACGCTACTGTTTTTCTGCTATTGAATTGTTTACTCTTATCGTGAAGTCGCTGAGTACGTTCATATAGTTGATGAACGCCTCATACGGGGTTGCGTACGGGTTGAAGCGGCTGTGCACCTCCCCGTCCGAGAAGAACTTGGTGCACATATAATACAGGTGGTCGCTCTCCTGAAGATGGCCGTAGTCGGCCCACAGAGCCTCGTCGTCAATCAGGGAGAGCTTCTCCTCCAGAGCATAGAGCTTGTTGTACGCTTCCTGCTGAAGCTCATTGCCGAGCCAGGCGGAGAGATCCCGCTCCTCGTCCGCCCACGAGATAGGCTCGGTCACGGAGAGTTCCCCGACGGAGCGGTGCTTGGCGGCGGCCCTTGCAGGGGTGACGAACTCCAGATCCGGGTCCTTCACCACGAGTTTCGGAAGAGCCTTCATAAAGTCGAAGATTCCGCATCCGGCATCCTGATGCTCGCCGAAGGTCTCGTAATCCATAAAGAGATTGACAATCTCTCCGTCGGAGGCCTTCAGCCAGCCGAGATATTTCTCCGCCGTCAGAGGCCACTCAGACCAGTTCCTGTCGGAGAAGCGGAACGCTATGTCGTCGCTCATCGCATAGTTGCGCAGCAGCAGCTTGAGCCCGCTCTTGAACTCGTTGTTATATACATAGTCCGGACTCATCCATCCCATTATGTGACGCGCCCCCTCGGTCAGCATCGTCCTGAATCCGAGGTCATACACATCCTTGCCTATGCTGTCGGAATATATCAGCTCCGTGTTGCGGAAGGTCTTCGGGGTCACGCCGAAATATTTCTCCACGGCCGCCTTGTGCTTGAGCACCTGATGCTCGAACTCCTGACGGGAGGCAAGCGAGGAGAGAGAATGGTTGTAGGTCTCGCAGAGGAACTCGACGCAGCCCGTGTCGGCGAGAGCCTTGAAGCTGTCGATGACCTCCGGGGCATAGCGGACGAACTGCTCGATGGCGGAACCGGATATGGAGAAGGCAAACTTGAATTTCCCCTTGCTTTCCTTAATCGCTTCGGCAAGCAGCTCATTCATAGGAAGGTAGCACTTGGAGGCTATTCTCTTGAGAATGGTCCTGTTGGCGAAATCGTCATAGTAATGGGAATCCTTGCCTATGTCGAAGAAACGGTAAAGGCGGAGTCTGGTAGGCTGATGCACCTGGAAATACAGGCAGATTGACTTCTTCATATTGTTATTTTACTACTGATTCATAAACTTTCTTGAGCTTGGCGGTCGCGCCGTTCCATTTGAGCTCGTTCACTTCGTCATAACCCTGCTTCGTGGCGAAATCCGCCAGCACCGGGTACTGCAGGAGGGCGTAGATGTCGTCCGCCATCGCGTCCACATCCCAGAAGTCCACCTTGAGGGCGTAGCGCAGCACCTCGGCTGCACCGGACTGATGGGAGATGATGGCCGGCACGTTGGACCGCATAGCCTCAAGCGGAGAGATGCCGAAAGGCTCGGAAACCGACGGCATTATATAGACGTCCGAGAGGGCGAACATCTTCTGCACCTCCTGTCCCCGGAGGAATCCGGTGAAATGGAAGCGGTCGGAGATGCCCAGCCGGGCCACCTGACGGATGGCGCGGTTCATCATATCCCCGCTGCCGGCCATCACGAAGCGCACGTTGCTTGTCCTCTTGAGGACTTTGGCGGCGGCTTCAATGAAATATTCCGGACCCTTCTGGAAGGTGATGCGCCCGAGGAAGGTCACGACCTTGTCCCGGACTCCCCTCTCGACCTTCACGGAATCCCTGCCGCTGAAATCCACGGCATTGTGCACCGTAACGACCTTGGCCGGGTCGATGCCGTACTTGTTGATGACTATGTTGCGGGTGAGGTCGCTGACGGTAACAACCCTGTCCGCAACCTCCATACCTTTCTTCTCTATCGCATAGACGCGGGAATCGACCATATCGTCCGTCCCCCTGTCGAACGAGGTGGCGTGCACATGCACCACGAGCGGCTTGCCGCTCAGCTCCTTGGCCGCTATTCCGGCGAGATAGGTGAGCCAGTCGTGGGCGTGTATCACGTCAAACTCTCCGGCGTGTTCCATAGCGATGGTGCCGCCGACCTGGGCATAGCGTGACACTTCCTCCATCAGGTTCGCCCCGTATTTGCCCGAGAACTTGAACTTCTGCCCGAAGCCGACTTCGGTCTCGGTCAGACGCTCCCTTTTCATCTTCTCGATGGCGTTGTAGTATTCCTCGGGGTCGACATAAGGGACTATGCCGGAATTGACGCTGACGAATTTCACCTTGTCCAGAAACTCCTCGACGCTGTCGCTGACATTTCTGACCGGCACGTCGCTGGCGCTGAGTATCCGCGCGCAGCTCTGGTCCTCGTCACCGGACGCCGAAGGCATCACGAAAAGCACTTCGACCCCGTTGTGGGCGAGGCCTTTGACTATTCCTTCGCAGGCAGTTCCCAGACCGCCGGCGATGTGGGGAGGAAACTCCCAACCGAACATCAGAACCTTCATTTGCCGTTCTCCTTATATTTGTCCAACATATTCTCAATAGACAGCAGCGCGGCGGTGCTGAGCGCGGAGGAGATGGCTCCGTGCGGCTCGTGAGGAGGGTCTCCGTCATAGAGTTCGGAGAACGCCCCGACCC
>CAVGPE010000084.1:0-16190 GCA_963631065.1 Ruminococcus bicirculans (ex Wegman et al. 2014) | reverse complement strand
AAAAAGATGGCCAATCTTCTGGTAATAACGGGAAATACGGCGCTCAAGGCCGCCTGGTCTGATGGTACTACCATCGGAAAGACTTTCCGTTACCAGGGCGAGAAGACGCTCGACTTCATCCTTTCCCTGACCGAAAAGGACAAGCCGGAAGTACTGACCATAGCTTCGGTGTCGGGCGTGCTGCCGGAGGAGGAGAAGGTTTTGAGGGGGGAGTGTTCCCACCTGATAATACTTGACAGGGAACACACCCACTATCTGCTGAAAAACGATTTTCCGGAATACCTCTCGTGCGACCGCGCCGCCGGCCTTGTGGCCGCGAGATTTCTCTTCAAGGGCAAGAACTGTACGGTATTCGATTTCGGAACCACTCTCACCATAGATTTCCTCGGTGCGGACGGAAGATATCAGGGCGGCAACATCTCTCCCGGATGCAGGACCAGATTCAAGGCTCTGAACCGTTATTCCAAGACTCTCCCGCTCGTGGATACGCCCGACAGGGTCTCCCCGGAGGGGGATTCGGTGGTGTCCTCGATAGAATCGGGGGTGGTTTTAGGCATAATGTTTGAAATAGAGGGGTACATCAAATCCCGTCAGGACAATATTGTGATTTTTACAGGTGGAGATGCGATTTATTTTGCCAAAAAAATGAAAAGTTCCATCTTTGTAGTCTGCAATCTTGAACTGATGGGCTTGGCTATTATTACTGAAGATTATGTCAGCAAGAATATCAAATAGGCTTGCAGCGATTTCGGCTGTTCTGTTATGTGCCTCCCTTGCCGCGCAGGGGCAGGCCTATAGCGGATATTCCCCTTATTCCATATTCGGAGTCGGAGACCTGAGCCGTCAGGGTACGGCCTACAACAGGACGATGGGGGGAGTGGGTGTGGCCACCAGAAGCAACAGATTCATCAACATATTGAATCCTGCGGCGGTCACGGCCAGGGACTCGCTGGCGTTTATGGCTGATTTCTCCCTGTACGGAGACAACAAGGTCTTCTCCCAGAACGGCATAAAGTCCGTCAACAACACCTTCAACATCAACGATTGCGTGATATCCTTCCCGCTGTGGAGCACTTCCGCGATGATGATGGGAATATCGCCTTTCAGCGATACGGGATTCGGCTATTCCTTCGACTACACCGACCCCGACGTGATAGGAAGGACGGGCAACATCTCCTACAGCGCAGCGGGCAGCGGAAGCATATACAAATTCTTCACTGCGGCGGGGATAAGCCTGTGGGACAATCTTTCCGTCGGCGCGGAGATGGACTACTATTTCGGCAATCTGACAAAGACCTTCACCACCGCCCTCAGCGACGCCTCATACAACAGCATAGTAAGCAGCACCTCCCTGCAGGCTAGCGCCATAGGCGGGAAGTTCGGAATCCAGTACGAACACAAGCTGAACTCCAAACTCAAGCTCATTGCCGGAGCAACATATTCCACCGGGGCCGACATCAAGGGATATTATGATGACCTGAGGCTTTCGTCCGGATATGCCGTCTCCGACACCCTTTACTACCGGAGCGACACCCTCGGTCGCGGCAACAACGCGAAGATAGCCTCCGAGATAGGAGTCGGGCTTTCCCTCCGCTATGCCGACAAATGGATGCTGGCCTTCGACTATACGAGATCCGACTGGAAGAATTCCGGAATAGGGGGGATCAGCGGATTCTCATACTCGAGTTCGCCTTTCGCAGCCTCCCTCTCAGAGGCGTACAGGATTGGATTCGAACTTGTTCCGAACAGGAACGACATCCGCTACTATTTCAACAATGTCGCCTACCGTGCAGGCGCATACTACAAGAAGGAGAACTTCCTCCTCAACGGCAGGCAGATATCGTCTATGGGCGTCACCTTCGGGGCCACGCTCCCGATATACAGGTGGTACAACGGACTCACTCTCGGGCTGGAGCTCGGGCAGCGCGGATCCCTGTCCGACGGGATGATAAGGGAGAGATATATAAACTTCTCCATAGGAGTGAACATCTTTGACATCTGGTTCCAGAAACCTCATTACGAATAAACAAACCAAATAACTATAATGAAAAAGATAACACTTGCGATCGTGTCTTTCGCCGCTCTTGTAATGTGCGGCCAGGATGTTTTTGCCCAGGGAAAGTGGGGCGCGGACAGTGCTGAATGTATCATTTATATGTCCTACTACAAGGAGTATTACAAGCAGAAGGCTTATGATGAGGCTATTCCCAACTGGAGGAAAGCATACAGGCTCTGCCCTGCCACATCCAGCCAGAATATGCTTATCGACGGAATGTCGCTTGTCCGCAGGCTGATTTCCAAGAACGCTTCCAACGTGGAGTACAGGAACGCCCTCGTGGACACCCTCCTCACCCTGCACGACGTGAGAGCCAAGTATTATCCTAAATATGCCGTGACCGCCCTCAACAACAAGGGTCTCGATATGTCCAACTACGTCAAGTCGGATTCGCAGAAGCTCTATGACGGTTACGAAGGCATCATAGCCCACAATCAGGAGCAGACCAAGGTGCAGATTTTCCTCTTCGACCTGCAGGCCGCAATCGACCTCTTCCAGGCCGGCGCACTTGACGCAGAGAAGGTGATAGACATCTACCAGAGGAACAACGACCTCATCGAGAAGGCTCCCGTGAGGAACGATATCGAGGGAGAACAGAACAACAATGTCAAGAGCGATATGGGCAATCTGTTCGCCGCCAGCAAGGTTGCAAGCTGCGATCATCTTATGTCCATCTATGCTCCTCGCCTCGAAGCCGACCCGGAGAATCTCGACCTCGCCACAAGCGTCGTCAGGACTATGAGCCTCGCGGAGGACTGCACGGGCAACGACCTCTTCCTCAAGGCCGTCACCACAATGAACAAGCTTAATCCTTCAGCCAATTCCGCATACTATCTCTATAAGCTCCACTCAGCCAAGGGAGACGTCAACGAGGCCATCACATATATGGAGGAGGCCATCGCCAGCGAGGAATCGGACAGCAAGACCGACCTCGAGTGGACATACGAACTCGCCACCTTCTGCTTCAAGAGCGGACTCAACGCCAAGGCCGTCGATTATGCCGGCAATGTGGCCGCCAATTCCGAGGAACTTGCAGGAAAGGCCTACTTCCTTATGGGAACCATCTGGGCTTCAACCCGCTGCGGCGGAGACGAGATTTCGAGCCGCGCTCCGTTCTGGGTCGCCTGCGACTATATGAACAAGGCCAAGACCGCCGACCCGTCGCTTGCGGAGTCAGCTTCTGAGCACATCAGGCAGTATAGCGCATATTTCCCTCAGGCCGCCGAGGCGTTTATGTATGACATCACCAACGGTCAGTCCTACACGGTTGTCTGCGGAGGTATGAGGGCCACCACTACCGTGCGCACCGTGAAGTAGATTTTGGGCAGACAGCCGAATATTACGGATTTACTGGCAATCACGGCCGTGGTTGCCAGTTCTTTCGTTTCCTGCGGCAAGGGTATCGGCGAGGCGGAAAAGCTCAATCTCGACGAGACTCCGGTGCAGAGAGTTGAGGATGTCTTTGCCGTAAGGAGCAATAACGGGGAGATGGAGATGCGCCTTGAGGCCGGGGTGATGGAGCGTTACAGCAGGAACGGCGACGGCAGGGATTACTTTCCGGACGGGATATCCGTATTCAGCTATACCGACGACGGGCTGCTGGAGTCGGTGATAGTGGCCGACGAGGCCGAGCATCTGACACCCGCTTCCGGGGATGAGGTGTGGAAGGCCTACGGCAACGTGATTCTCCACAATGTCATCAAGCAGGAGACGATGGAGACGGATACGATATTCTGGGACAGCGGCAAGAAGGAGATATATACCGACTGCTACGTCAAGATGTACTCCCCTGACGCATTCGCCCAGGGCTACGGAATGCGCTCCGATGACCGCGTACGCAATTCAAAGCTGTTCAAGCCGTTCAATAACTATGTGGTCGTTGAGCGCGATACTACGGCGGTAATTATTGATTCTGTGAATTTTATTGGCCCATTTCCAAAAAAATAGTTAAATTCGCAGCCCTATTTGAAAATTTAAAATTATAGATAAAATGGCGGTACTTGAAAAAATACGCGTTAAGTTCGGCCTCGTGATATCAATCATCATCGCGCTGGCCCTTCTGTCATTCATCATCGATCCGGGTACTCTGGAGTCTGCGTTGAATTCCATGTCTTCGAAATACGACGTGGGACAGATTGCCGGCAAGAGCATCTCCTACACTGATTTTCAGGAGGAAGTGGACAAATACACGGCAATCAACGAGATGCTTTCCGGTTCTTCGGCGCAGAACGAACAGACCCAGAAGCAAATCAGGAACGCCGCCTGGCAGGGACTTCTTGACAAGTATATGTTCGTCAAGAATGCCAAGGCTGCCGGAATCACCGTCGGCGAGGACGAGCTAGTGGATCTCGTCTCAGGCGAGTCCATGTCTCCTGTGATTGCCCAGAATCCGGTGTTCCTCGACGAATCCGGCAATTTCTCGGCCGATATGCTCAAATCTTTCATCGACAATGTCAATGCCGACCAGTCTGGCCAGCTCCGCATATACTGGAACTATCTCCAGAACGTGATATACAATCAGCAGTTCTATCAGAAGTACACCGCGCTCTTCAACGCCGGCAACATAGAGAACGCCCTGCAGCTCAAGGATGACATTGCGGCCGGCAACACTACCGCCGATGTTGAGTACTGCCTCTCATATTATCCTATGACCACGGACTCCACCGTCACCGTAAGTTCCGATGAAATCCGCAAGTACTACAAGTCCCACAAGAAGTTCTTCAAGCAGAACGCGAGCCGCGACGTCGAGTATGTGGTGTTCGAGGTAGTGCCTTCGGATGATGACATCGCACAGACGAGTCTCGCGATGTCTGCGGCATACGAGGAGTTCGCCACGACGGACAATGTCAAGACTTTCCTTCTGAAGAATTCGGAACGCCAGCTTTCAAACTACTGGTATAAGGACGGAGAACTCAACACCGTCAATTCGGAGCTTAACGCCCAGATTTTCGCCGGCAGGAAAAAAATCTCCCAGATTGTGAAGTCGGGGGACAGCTTCTATGCCGCCCGCGAGGTCGCGAGCGCTATGGTTCCGGACTCAGTGTTCGTGAAGCATATTCTTCTCACCGGCAACAATGCCGCACATCTGGCGGACAGCCTTGTGAAGGTTCTCGGCAGGAGAGGCACAAGTTTCTCCAACCTTGCGTCCGCATACTCGGCCGACCAGGGTTCAGCCGCTGACGGCGAGCAGGGAAGCATAGGCTGGATGACCCAGACCTATATGATTCCGGGATTCGAGTCCGTGATGCTTGCCAATGTGGGCAAACCGTTCGTTCTCAAGACACAGTACGGAACGCACGTTGTACTCGTGTCCGAGAGGACAAAGCCTGTGGCCAAGAAGCAGATTGCAATCCTTGAGAAGACGGCTCTCGCAAGCAGGGAGACCTTCAACAGGTATTATGCCGAGGCCACCACTTTCGCTTCGCTTACCGACGGCTCCTACGAGGGCTACAGGAAGGCCGTGGACTCCACCAAGGTATATTCGCACTCTCTCAACGTAACCGAGGCCACGTCTTCATACGGGGCCGTGGATCAGGCCAAGGAGGTGACGAGGTGGATTTTCGACAACAAGGCCGGTAAGGCTTCCGACATCATCACCGTCAACAACAACTACTTCTTCATCACCGCAGTGAAGGGTATCCACAAGGAAGGCTACGCCCCTGTCAAGGAGGTGTCTTCTTCAATAAGGAACAGGATTTATGCGGAGAAAGTTCAGGCCAAGAAGCTTGCAGAGGTTGCCGAAAAGATTAAGGGCGCTTCCGACATCAATGCCGTGGCCACCGCTCTCGGAGTATCCGTAGACCGCAACGAGGGGCTTTCTTTCGCTTCCACGACTGTGGACCCGGCCATCATCGGAGCGGCTACCGCCGCAGCGGACGGAGCCGTTTACGGGCCTGTTCCGGGGTCTATGGGAGTATATGTGGTGAGCGTGGGCAACAGGCAGACGGGTTCCTTCTATACCGAGGAGGACGCGAAGAATCTTGCCGCGCAGAAGTCACAGTATATGTCTCAGGTGGTATTCTCCGTGATGTCCGAATACGACAACGTCAAGGATAACCGCGAGAGGTTCTTCTAGCGGATATCTTCATCCCATATTGAAGCCGGACCCGACTGCGGGCCGGCTTCTTTTGATTATATTTGCGGGCAAGAAACAGAAATTATGTCAGAATCTGTAATCGAAGAGAAATGCCCCCGCTGCGGCTCAGTCCACAGGATGGTGTTCGAGGGGAGCGTGGACGCCGCCGCCTCTCCGGAGCTTAAGGAAAAGGTCAAGAGCGGGGAACACTTCGTCTGGACCTGTCCGGACTGCGGATGTGTCAATCTGCTGCAAAGGCCGTTTCTCTATCACGATCCGCAGGAGCGGCTGATGCTGTTGCTTACGGATTCGGACGTCAGGGCCGAAGGACTGCCGGAGGGGTATACGGGAAGAATCGTAAGAAGCGCCGGGGAGCTGATAGAGAAGATAAGGATTTTCGACGCCGGCTTGGACGATATCGTGATCGAGATGTGCAAGTTCGTCACCCTCAGGGAGATGGGTAAGAATGTGGATCTTAAGTTCTTCAAGACGGACGGTGCCGACGCGGAGATGACTTTCACCTATCCGCAGGAAGGCAGGATGGAGATGATAGCCGTCGGCTTCAATGTCTATGAGGATTGCGCCGGGATTCTGCAGCGCAACCCTTCCATAAAGGAAGCAGCCCGGGGACTCGTGAGAGTCGGCCCGGACTGGCTTTCGGAATATTTCGGATAAACAGCTTCTTACAGTTTTCTTGCTCCGTCGGAGATGACCACGTCGTAGATTTTCGGCTCGTGTCCGAACTTCTCCGCAAATCTCTTCTTCGCTTCGCTTACGAAAGGCTCGTAGAGTTCGTCCTTCACGAGATTGATGGTGCATCCGCCGAAGCCTCCGCCCATCACTCTGGAGCCGGTGACGTCCATCTTGCGCGCCAGGCGGTTGAGGAAGTCAAGCTCCTCGCAGCTCACCTCATACAGGCGGCTCAGACCGAAATGGGTCTGGTACATCATCTCACCGACGGTCTCGTAGTCGCCTCTTTCGAGAGCGTCGCAGACGTCAAGCACCCTCTGCACCTCGCCTATCACATATTCCGCCCTGATGAAGTCCTCTTCAGGAATCTCGTTGCGCACCTCGTCGAGCCATACCCGCTTGCAGTCGCTCAGGCAGTCGATTTCCGGGTGGTTCTTCTTTATGGCCGCAGCCGCGTTCTCGCAGGAGCTGCGGCGCTTGTTGTAGGCCGAAGAAGCGAGTTCGTGCTTTACGCAGGAGTCCACAAGCACCAGACGGTAGCCCTCCGGATTGAAAGGGAAATACTTGTATTCCAGAGTTTTGCAGTTGAGCCTTATGAGGCTGCCCTTCTTGCCGAAGCAGGAGGCGAACTGGTCCATAATGCCGCAGTTGACTCCGCAGTAGTTGTGTTCCGTGCTCTGTCCTATCTTCGCGAGTTCGAACTTGTCTATGCCGTTGCCGAAAAGGTCGTTGAGAGCGAAGGCGAAGCAGCTTTCAAGCGCGGCGGACGAGGAGAGTCCCGCTCCCAGAGGCACGTCTCCCGCGAACACGGCGTCGAACCCTTCCACCTTTCCGCCCCTCTTGAGGGTCTCGCGGCAGACGCCGAAGATATATCTTGCCCAGGCTTCCTGCGGCTTGTCCTCCTCGTTGAGGCCGAACGACGCCGAACAGCCGTAGTCGAGAGAGTGGAGATTGACCTTTCCTGTCCCGTTAAGCCGTATTTCGGCCATTATTCCCTTGTCTATAGCCCCGGGGAATACATAGCCTCCGTTATAGTCGGTATGCTCTCCGATAAGGTTGATTCTGCCCGCGGCGGCGTAGAATGTGCCGCCGTTTCCGAAAAGTTCCGTGAACTTGTCGTGGATTCTGTTTTTCATTTCCATTGTATGTGGTTTATATTGTTGCCATTCGCAAATTTATCAAAAAGAAACAAAAAGAGCAACAGGAAGATGGTCGCTTATGCCGCCCGAATATCTCGGCCCCGTGAAGCTGCGCCGGGGCTTCTCTCCGCCGAACAGGCGGTCTTCCGTCAGCAGCGGCGCATCGGCGAAGACTTCCTCCCGCACGAGTATGTCCCCGAAGGCGAAGAAGCCGTCGATTTTCTCCCATTCGCCGTTGTATTTGATGGTTCCCGCTCCGTTTTCCGGCCATAGACCGTCGTTGAAGTCTCCTATGGCAAGAACCCTCTCCGCGCCGGCATTAAGCAGGGAATCCGCCGTCTCCTCCATCCTGCGGAACGCCGCCTTGCGTCTGTCGGACTTGCCTCCGATTTTAGACGGGTGGTGATTGACGAGGACGGCGATGTTTTCGAACCTTGCGGCGAGTATGTCCCTGGTGGCTATGACGGCGCCGCTGCTGTCGCGTATATGCACGGGAAATCCCTCCCTGAGTCTGAGCGACGAGCGGCGGTAGAGCAGGGCGCAGTCTATGCCCCTGCGGTCGGGGGAGTCGAAATGCAGCAGCTCATAGTCGAGTTTGCGCAGGAGAGTCTCTTTGAGCAGGCTCCGCAGCACAAAGGAGTTCTCCACTTCGGCTAATCCGACGATGTCCGGGAGACGGCCGTAACGGTCCGCGAATCTGAGGATGGTCTTGGCGATGGCGTCGCACTTGGCGTAGAACCTCCGTTTTGTCCAGTATTGCGGACGGGCGGGGGAGCGGTAGTCGAAAAAGTTCTCCACATTCCAGAACATCACCGAAAGGGAGTCGCACCGTGCGTGCAGCACAAAGGGCAGCGCCAGTGCGAGAAGTGTGATCATAGTCCGTTTCATACTGCCAATATGGTGATTTTTGAGTACATTTGCACAATAATTTTCTGATTTATGTCTCTCAAATGCGGCATCGTCGGACTCCCTAATGTGGGCAAGTCCACCCTTTTCAACTGCGTAAGCTCCGGCAAGGCCCAGAGCGCCAATTTCCCATTCTGCACCATCGAACCCAATCTCGGCTCCACCAATGTGCCGGACCGCAGGCTCGACGCCCTGTCCGAGATCTGCCGCCCGCAGCGGACGATACCCGCGACGGTGGACATAGTGGACATAGCCGGACTCGTGAAGGGCGCGAGCAGGGGAGAGGGGCTCGGCAACCAGTTCCTCGCCAATATCCGCGAGTGCGACGCCATACTGCACGTGCTGCGCTGTTTCGATGACGGGAATGTGGTGCACGTGGACGGCAGCGTGGATCCGGTAAGGGACAAGGAAGTGGTGGACATGGAACTCCAGATAAAGGACCTTGAGACAGTGGAGGCGCGTCTCGGCAAAGCCGAGAAGGCCGGCAAGGCGGGAGACAAGGAGGCGAAGAAACTTTCCGACCTGCTGCTGCGCTACAAGGCGGCTCTCGAAGCGGGCCGTTCCTGCAGGAGCGTGGCTCTGCTCAACGAAGAGGAGGCGTCCATCGCGCACGACCTTTTCCTGCTCACCAACAAGCCGGTGATGTATGTCTGCAATGTCGATGACGCTTCGGCTGCGGAGGGCAATGCGTATGTGGAGGCCGTCCGGGAGGCCGTAAAGGACGAGAACGCCGAGATTCTGGTGATTTCGGCGAGGACCGAGTCGGAGATTGCCGAGATGGACGACTACGAGGACAGGAAGATGTTTCTCGAAGAGATGGGGCTGCAGGAGTCCGGGGTGGTGAGGCTCATCCAGAGCGCCTACCGGCTGCTCGGACTCCGGACCTTCTTCACCGCCGGGGCCGACGAGTGCCGGGCGTGGACGATAAGGGAGGGGGACAAGGCTCCGAAGGCCGCCGGAGTGATACACTCCGACTTCGAGAAGGGCTTTATCCGCGCCGAGGTCATCAAATACGACGATTTCGTCAAGTACAGGACGGAAGCCGCCGTACGCGCCGCCGGAAAGATGGGCGTCGAAGGCAAGGACTATGTCGTGCAGGACGGCGACATAATGCATTTCCTCTTTAATGTCTGAAACGGATTCCCGGCAGTATGGAGAAGACCTGGAGATGGTTCGGACGCAAGGACAGGATAAGCCTGGAGATGCTGCGTCAGATAGGAGTGGAGGGGATAGTGACATCCCTTCACGAAGTGCCTAACGGCGAAGTATGGAGCGAGGGGGACATACGCTCCCTCAAGGAATATATAGAAGCCTCCGGCCTGAGGTGGTCGGTGGTGGAGAGTCTTCCGGTGAGCGAAGCGGTCAAATATGCCGGGCCGGAGCGGGACCGTCTGATAGACAATTATATCGAGAGCCTCCGCAATCTGGGACGCTGCGGCATAAGGACCGTCTGCTACAACTTTATGCCCGTCATAGACTGGGTGCGCACGGAGCTTGACCGTCCTATGCCGGACGGCACGACGGCCCTCTATTTCGACTACTCGCATTTCGCATACTTCGACATCGTGATTCTCGGGCGCGAGGAGGCCGCGAAGGACTATCCGGACAATATTCTCGCCAAGGTCGAAGAACTCAAGAAGACATTTACGGAGCAGGACCGCAACAGGCTCATAGACACCATCATCGTCAGGACGCAGGGCTTCATAAGCGGCAACATCTCCGAAGGTGACACCGCGCCCGTGCGGCATTTCAAGTCCCTGATGAGCCGCTACGAGGGGGTCTCGAAGCGCGACCTGCTTGACAATCTGGTCTATTTCCTGAAGGCGGTGATGCCGGTATGCGGAGAGTATGGAATAAATATGTGCATACATCCCGACGATCCGCCTATGCCGGTATTTGGAATGCCGCGCATCGCGGGCAGCGCGGAGGACATACGGGAGATTCTCTCCTCCGTTGACGATTTCCACAACGGACTCACTTTCTGCGCAGGCTCGCTTTCCGCCGGAGCGCACAATGATGTGGCCGCGATGGCCCGCGAATTCGCTCCGCGCACGCATTTCGTGCATCTGCGCAGCTGCAATCTGCTTCCGGACGGGGATTTCGTCGAGGCTCCGCACACCGGCGGAAGGGTCAATCTCGTGGAGCTGATACGCATTTTCGAGAGACAGGGGCGAAATCTTCCGATGAGGGTGGACCACGGCAGGAATATGCTCGGGGACGGGCAGGAGGGTTATAATCCCGGCTACGGTTTCCACGGGCGTATGCTCGCCCTCGGGCAGGTCGAGGGGATGATGGCCGCGGTAAAGGATGAGATAAAAAACAACTTCAAGATATGAATGAACTCTATTCGGTAAAGGGCAAGGTGGCCGTCATCAGCGGGGCCGCCGGCGCTCTGGGCGGTTCTCTCGCCCGTCATTTCGCATCTCAGGGGGCCGATGTCGTGGCTCTCGTACACAGGGAGGAGCAGCTCGCCCCCACGGTGGACGGACTGCGGTCTCTGGGCGGCAATCCCTGCGGATATGCCTGCAACGTGATGGACACGGACGCTCTGAAGAAAATAGCCTCCGAGGTCGTGGAGAAGTATTCCCGGGTGGACATACTCATCAATGTGGCCGGGGGCAACGTGGCCGGAGCCAACATTATGCCCGACGGCAACTTCTGGGACATGAAGCTGGAGGACTGGACCAAGGTGCTGGACCTCAACCTCAACGGCACGGTCTATCCCTGCCACGTGTTCACCGAAGTTTTCGCCGCGCAGGGCTATGGCTGCATCCTCAACATCTCCTCTATGGCCGCATACGATGCGCTGACGCGGGTCGCCGGCTACGGGGCGGCCAAGGAGGGCGTGTCCAACTTCACGCGCTGGCTCGCGGCTGAAATGGCCATCAAATACGGGGAGAAAATCAGGGTCAACGCCCTTGCTCCGGGATTCTTCATAGGCAAGCAGAACCGTGCGGCGCTGCTCAACGAGGACGGTTCCCTTACCGAGAGGTCCGTGAAGGTGATAGCCAAGACCCCTATGAGGCGTTTCGGTGACTTGAGCGAACTCAACGGCGCGGCCCAGTTCCTGTGCAGCGAGGCTGCAAGTTTCGTCACCGGGGTAATCCTTCCGGTGGACGGGGGATTCAGCTCGTTCAGCGGGGTATAGGGCTACATTTCGACACTGAACACAAATCCCAGCCTGTGCCTCTGGACGGACTGGTCCAGAGCGGCGACAGCGTTGTAGAGACTCCCGCAGTTGTAGTTGTAGCTCAACCCGATACGGGTCGCGTATGGTATCCAGAGCAGATTCCCCAGCCTGACGCAGAAGTCGGCCCCGAAGCTGCACAGATTCCACTTTCCGCTGCCGGAGTCGAGGATGCTGACGTCGGCGTGCGGGGTGAGTTCGAAATTGCGTATATACGCCACCGGCGAGAGGAACGACCAGTCCACCGGGAAGACGGGCATCACATAGTCCGCGCTGAACTTGGTCTTGGAGACCATAGACGAGAGTATGTTGTTGACGCTCGATGAGAATCCGCGCGGAGTCACGTTCGCGAGCGCCTCGCGGAACAGGCTCTCATCTCCGACGGCTGCGGAATACAGCGCGCTCAGCCTCAATCCGTGGGAGGGCCACAGCCCCGGCACGTATCCGTAGAGATAGGCATAGGCTTCGTTGCCGATAAGGCTGCTCAGATTAAGCCGGGAACTCAGGCAGAGTTCGGCCCCTACGCCCCAGCGCGGATAAACCCTGGAAGATGGGATGCTTTCCGTAAGATAGGCTCTCAGGCTGGATGTGAGTTTTGAGAAAAGGCCTTCATAACCCTTGGCTATGCTCCTGTCGTTGCTTATTCCGAATTTGATTTGAGGGATGACGCCCATATTGAGCCCGCCTCGCGAGAAGCCGAGAGGAAGATATGTCCTGATTTGAGCAGAGAGCAACGGGCCGGCAGTGTAGCTTCCCTTGAACTTCAGCTGATTGTCCTGACGGACAATATCGTATTCTGCGGCATTCCTGTCGTTGAAATCCACTCTTGTCTCGATGACCGGGAAGAAGCCCCGGTAGGTGAAGTTGAGGTGTCCGGAATGTCTCCATTCATTGAATTTCAGTTCGGCCTTGTAGCCGACGAACCCGTATGCGCTGCCAAGGTCGTTCTGAAAAAAAAGAGTCGCGCCCGGAGATGCGTAGAAACTTATGTCTGACAGGCTCAGGCTGCTGACCGCATCGTAATCGACATATATCGGAGTCCAGGAATGGAGCCGGACGGAGTTGAGCAGTTTGCTGTAATTTTCCGGGGTTCCGGTCTCCACCGCCGCGCCGTAGTCGATCCGCCGCTTCTCGCCTCCGGAGAGTTCCTCCGCGAAAGGGAATCGCGGTCTGATGCCGAAATCGGCCTTTTCGCATATGAGGGAGTCCGCCGGAGTGCTGAAAATCAGTCTCCCCTCCGGAGACAGAGCGCTGTAATACAGGGCGTTCCCGCGTGAGTTGAACTGGAAGTCATTGGCCCCGAACCGTGTGGACGTGATTCTGCGGAGTTCTCCTCCGGAAGGGTCAAGGGAGTAGAGTTCGCAGACTCCGCTGAGGTCGGAGGTGAACATTATCTTCCCGCCGTGTTGCCAGAGTCTCTTGATTTTGACCGTCTGCGGCCCTAAGACGCATTGCAGCGGATTAAGCTTCCAGATGCCGTAACCCTCCGGGGAGAGTATGCTCGCATAGAGTTCCTCCCCCAGCCAGAGGGTCTCGATGACCTGCAGTCCGTAGGGAATCTTATGCGTTGTCAGAACATCTCCGCCGTGCGCGTCCAGTATCAGCACGTTGCAGCCTCCCTCCACCGGATACTCCGTCACGGACAGGAGTCTGCCGTCGTCCGAGGGGGCCGGGTGGAAGAGGTGGCGCGAACGGGTGAGGGTGCGGCGGTTTCCGAGGCTGTCGAGACAGCGGATGTCGGAATATGAGACCTGCTCCCAGCGTGGATGTGAGGAGTATTCGCTCCAATAGAGGGTTCCGTCAGCTTCGCTGTATTTGAGACCGGTATATCCGGAGCTGAAGAGACCCGTTCTGCGCACTGTGCCGTCGGGGGAGATTCTGACCAGTTCGTCAGGGCTTGTAAGGCTCTTGCGCACAGCGAAAAAGGAGTCTCCCGCCGCAGTGAGTGCGTTGTATTCGGTGAAAACCTTCGGGGAAGAGACCGCCCGGGCGGAAGGCATGAACGGGGCTCTTGCCCGCTCGTCGACATTCCACCGCGAGGCAAGGCTGTCGCTCACCTCACGGAACGCGGCGTTGAAACTCTTGCCGGTAATTTCCTTCACGGCGGGACTGAGGAAGGAAAATCCGTGTTTCCGGGCGATGCGGGCGAAATATTTCGCCGTGAAGTCAGGTTCGTCATATATTGCCCTTATGCCTGCGAGGGCCACATATCCGGCCCTGTAATAGTCCGGGGTATATTTTTTCTGCGAGCCGTAGCGCCACTTCCAGAAATCGCGCATGTCCCCGTCCGCGAAGCTGACCCTATAGTATTCGAGAAAGTCCGCCGTCCGGCCTCTGCCGGCATCCGAAAGTGCCGTTTCCGCCACGACCGCATCCCCTTCCATAAAGGCCTGTCCGAGATAGATTGCCGCCGCGGCCCCTGGAGCGAGTTCTCCAGTCAGGATGTTCCATACTCTGAACGGACGGGCCGCTCCGAACTGCATCTGGGAGACGTGCCGCGACTCGTGTATGACAAGCTGCCTCTCCCACGGGGTGGCTTCCGGATATTCGGGGTCAGGCCGGGTCAGGAGTTCCATACGGCGCGGAATCCACATCACCATTCCGTTGGAGCGGGCGGAGTAGGGCCGCAGCACGACCGGCATCCTGCGGCGGTAGCTCGCATTGGGGGCGAACCCCGCACTGTTTCCCACGACTTCCGCCACCTGCTCAAGCGTCACGGCATACACCCTGGCGAGAGAATCGAGTCCCCTCGGATAGATTATCCGGTAATGTCCGGTATCCATCCGGCTCCACTTCACCCGGAAGGCTTCGTTTCCCGACGTATAGAACTGCGCCCTCGCGCAAAACGCGGACAGGCAGCACAATGCGGCGGAAATTATCAGTCTGGACTTCATAGGGGACAAATTTAACATTAAGAAAGCTATCCTCAAAAATCCTTCGCAAATCTTTACCAACGGACTTTTAGAGGGTGACTAATCAGTCCTTAGACTTTTTAGCCACCCTCTCCTATGAGATATGTCCTTGACTGTCAGTCGCTAAGCTTTGAGACTGTCCAGCCTGAAGGATAGTCTGATGTTGTCAGACCATAATTCGTATAGATGGTGCGGATTTTCCCGTCGGATGAACTCGGTACCGTGGAATAAAGCCAGTTTAGCAGTGAGCTGCTTCCCACTGAAGTGGCTCTGAGGGTTATTTTTGTGAGCGAAGTGCAGCCGGAGAATATATATGTATAGCAGTAGTCTGCAAGTGTCTCTGCCGGCAGTTCGATGTCGCTTTGAAGAGCGGTGCAATTTTCGAACATACTACCGTAGCAATTTTCTGCGAGTGTCTTTGCGGGCAGTTCCGGAGCGGTTTCAAGCGAAGTGCAGCCGCTGAACATATTCGCATAGCAACTTTCTGCGAGTGTCGTGGCCGGCAGCTCCGGGGCGGAGGTGAGGGCGGTGCATTCGTAGAACAGGTGGCAGAATTTCGCGTTTGCAGTGCTGACAGTTGAGTAGTTCTCCCAGTCAACCAGAGTCCTGATGTCTCCGGAACATTTTACCTTCACATTCGTGTCCGTAAATTTGATTGTGAGGTAAGTGCCAAAATATACTAATGCTGTACCGATGGAATTCTTTCCGCGCAGCTTCAAGTCTCCTTTGGTGTTTCCGAAGGGTACAGGAGTCCCAAATTCGATGTCCGTCCACTCGCCGTCTCCTACGGAATATTCAAATGTGTTGGCCACTGTCTTCCCCTCATCATCCACAAATGCCATCTTGAATTCTTGCTCTGAGTCCGCCGAGAAGGTGACATACGGGATGGTGCCGCCATCGGTATTGCTGATGCTGCCGAGGTCGGTGATGGTGTTGCGCTTGATTTCCAGAGTGTTGGAGCTTTTCTTTGTGGTCTCCTTACCATCGCTGTCTGTGAGGACGAGCTGGAATCCGCTGGAAAGCGTACCCGGAAGCACTGCGATATAGTATGTGCTGTTCGCCGTGATTTCTCCCTCTATTGAGACGCTGCTGGAAGCGTCAGAGGCGTCAGAGGCGGCGATGGAGGCCGTAGGAGTCCCGTCAGAAGCGAGGCTTATGCTGACCGTGCCGGCGAGGGCGTCGGAAGAGTTGTTGCTTGTGAGGGTAATCTTCGTGCAGGCGAATG
>CAVGPE010000083.1:0-4385 GCA_963631065.1 Ruminococcus bicirculans (ex Wegman et al. 2014) | reverse complement strand
AGTTTCCGGAAACCCCATTTGTTCCAGAAGATGATAACCACCAGACAGCCGATGCTCAATGCGGTCTCGGTCAGTGATATATTGGAGATGTTCCGGAAGTAGCAGACCCATTCGGGGATGAAGCCCGACGGCACGGACACGTCAGTGAGGCCGAAGAAGTCCTTCATCTGGGTGGAGAAGATGGTGAGGGCGATGCCGCTGGTGAATCCCACCACGATAGGGTAGGGGATGAATTTGAACACGGCCCCCATCCTGCACAGGCCCATAGCGATGAGCATCACTCCCGCCATAATTGTGGCAATCGTGAGACCCTGAATGCCGTATTGGGCGACAATTCCCGAGACTATGACGATAAATGCCCCCGTAGGACCCCCTATCAGGAAGCGCGAACCGCCGAATATGGAGATTAGGAAACCTGCGACGATGGCGGTGATGAGCCCCTGCTGAGGAGACACTCCGCTGGCGATACCGAACGCTATTGCGAGTGGCAGGGCTATGATGCCGACGACAATGCCTGCCGTGAGGTCGGAGACGAAACGCTCACGGCTGTACCTCCCCTTCTTGAAGAGGTGGAAAAACTTTGGACTGAATACCATATTTACAATACACTACTTTCTTGCGCCACGTCTGTCCGGCAGTCGGCTTGGCTCGCCCGGACAAGCTTCCGGGTCTCAGGCCGGAGGACAAACGGGCCGCAAAGATAGTGATTTTGCTCTCGGAAATCAAAATGCGGCAGGGGAGAATTATCCGAAGCGGAGGCCGGTGCTGTAGGCGAGACGGTAAGGTTATTTTACGAAAATCCGTGTGCTGTCCGACTTCGCTCCGTCGATGTCGAGCGAGGCGTTGATCATACTCTCTATCAGGGCTATTTCGGCCTCCTTCTCCTTGATGAGCTCATCGAGCTGACCCCGGTAGGCCGCGACCATCTCGCCGGCCTGCGAAATCAGCTTGCGATAGGTTAAGGCCCCGAGTCCGAGTTCGATCAGCCCCGCTCCCGCGCCTACCTGGGCAATCTTGAGGTCGGTCATCTTCCCGGACTTAATCTGTTTCGCGATTTTGATGATTGCCCTGTCCCGCTCGATGAGCTTCAGGAAATCCAGTCTCTCCCCGCTGTCCGAGAGCAGCTCGAAGGAGCGGTAGGTCTGTCCGTCGGAACAGCTCACGTATTTGGCCACGGTCTTGTAGCCTCCCGCAAAGCCCAGGCCGTCGGTCACTTCCCAGAGGGTGCTGCCCAGCAGATTCTCCATCAGGATGTCATTATCCGTCCTGTATGCTCCGAACATATTGTCCAGATGATACTTGGTCTCCTTGCAGTCGGCGAAATACTGGTCTATTGAGTTGGATCCGCTGTATTTAGGCATCTCCCAGTCTATCTTCCTGCGCTCGAAGCTCACCACGGGCAGCGCGTAAGGCTCGACGGGGGCAAGCAGCCCGGCCTGGCTTCCGATATCGGACGCGCTTCCGGCCACAATCCCCGCAGGGCTGCCGCTCTTGCGGAGTTTCAGGTCATAGAAAAGATACTGCGCCGAAGTGTTGTCCCCGCACTGAATCCAGAACATAAGCTGTTTGCAGTGTCCTATCGGTATGGTGAAGGTGGTCGGCTTCATATCGGTGGAAATCTCTATCTCCTGCAGCACCTCGCCGTCGCCGCCTATGAGCAGGCGCTCCCGCTGCTTCGGGCCTGAGATGCCCTGGAAGTATCTGGCCACGGTGAATGTGAGTTCGTCGTAAGCCCCGTAGGTGTTGAATGCCGCGCAGGACGATTCCATCCCCGTGCCTCCGGCCGCAAGGGCTATCAGCGCCCCGAACGGCGACACGGCGGCGATGGTCGCGCCTCCCACGGCTCCCACCATTATGGACGAGCCTATGGCTCCGGCAACCGCTCCTGTCCCGCCGCCCGCGCCTCCAAGAGGCCCGGCCTCAAGGTCGAAATGGACGGAGGTCTCAAGAAGGAAGCCCTCGTATATGCGCTCTCCGTCGAGTTCGAAATACTGTTTGCGGGTGCTTCCGTCGCGGAACGCCTCATCCATATGCTCACTCATAGGAGTGATATAATGGATGTACGGCCTGCCCAATGCTATCAGGTTCGTCTCTTCCGGAAGGTCCGGTATCGGATGGGTGAAAATCTCATTTTTCACAGGCTGCCCGCGATAGACGACGAGATCCGCTATCGCGAACACCGAGTGCGCGAGCGAAGTCATACCCTCCTTTACGAAACCGAGTCTCTGGCACTTATGCAGAGGAACGGTATATTCCTGATTGGGGGCGGTGGCGATGAGCGGCACTTCCAGCACCACCTCGTCATCGGCATAGACCCTCAGGACGTCGTTCTTCAGAACTCCGCATTTGCTCAGCCAGCCGACGGTGAAGCTCAGATAGTCGAATTCTCCTCCGAGGTTGAACCAGGCGTGCGCCCCCGTGTTGTCGTTGAGGACATTGGTGCTGGACGAGAGGATGACTCCCTCCTTGAACTTGACTCCTCCCATCGAGAAGGTGATATAATCTGACTTGCCGTCGAATACCGTATTGCTTCTGTCCGCGCTGCTTCCGCCCACCGCATACGGCGGGATGTTGGAGACGAGCGCGCATACGTCCGGCAGCTTCTTGAGGTCCTCGTTGACGGCAATAGACTCTGTCTCAGATGATTTGGCGGCAGGTTCGGCGCCTGCCGGATAGACCGTGAGGTCAGCCGCCGCTATACTGCTTGACTTGTCCGCCTGCTCGCTCTCGATGCTGAGCTGCCGGCAGCCGGAGATGTCGAGGGATATCTCTTTGGCAAGCGAGTTCTCTGTGATTTCGTATTCATATATTATCTTGCCGTCGGCCTTTACGGTGAGCCAGGCCGTACCTATGGTGCCGCTGTCGCTGTCCACCGGGCCGGCGATGAAGCGCAGAGTCTTATACCCGCCGCCCAGGTTGAAGAGCGTCCTCGCCTGCCCCGCGCCTATGATGCGCATATCCGTATTCATCACGATGCCGGACTTATAGCTCTTGCCGGAGATTTTGACCTCGCTGAGATCCCCGTCCCGCGAAGACACGCATTTGTGGTAGTTGTCCACGTGGTAAGGCCTCAGGCTGCCCACAAGCTGCGTCGGCTTGTCAGTGGCAAGACTCAGCCGGCCCGTCTCTCGCGGGGTCTGCGCGGCGGTCCACAGCGCCGGTTCCGCAATCCCCATATCCACATCGTCCGTCACCAGTTCGAAGCGGAGCCTGTCCACTCCGCTGATATCCAGCGTGATGCGCTCAGGGACGGCGTGCTGGGCTACCGCCTTGTCGAGAATCTTCCGTCCGTCCGCCTTGACGGCCAGTATGCCCTTCGGCACTGCTGCGGCCCCGCCTGTGGCCCAGTAAGGCGAGCCGCCGAGGATGAAAGTCAGGGTGGTGTACTTCCCCTTGAGACTCCACTCCACATAACCGGGCCGGGTCGGGCCGTATGTGGTATACAGCGCGAATCCCGTCTTGTAGCCGACCCCTCCGAGCATCATCACTCCCGATGTCTTCGACTCGGAGTTGTATGGCATTTCGGCAGCCTTGGTGAAGGCGTGGCCGTCCACGGGCTTGAGTGAACTGAGATATACGGTGTTCTGTGCAGCGGCGGAGAAGCCTAAGAGCGGCAGCGCGGCGACGGTGGCGAGGAGAACCAGTTTCTTAATCATAAAATCAAATCATTGGTGACGCCCGCCGGATGCGGGGCTGATTCCGGGCGGAAGTGCGGAGACCTCCGGAGTCAAAGTTATGCAAATTTTCCGAATATTTCGTATACTGGCGGGCAAATGGAAAAACGACTCTATCTTCTCATCGCCCTTTTGGCGTTTCTGACCTTGCCTGCCGGGGCGCAGGTAATCATCCTCAACGACAACATCCTTCAGACCCGTATGTGTGAAATCAGGGCCACGGTGCTGGACTCGCTCACCAATGAGCCGGTGTCTTTCGCGGCGGCGGTGGTCTCCGACGTAGGGAATCCTATAGTGATAAAGCAGGATACGGTGGAATTCAGCGCCTCTTCCTTCCGGGTCGGGTCCAACGCTATGCTGAAGGACCTGATTGAGCGTATGCCGGGGATGGAAATCACTGACGGAGGCAAGGTGAAGTTCAACGGCGAGGCCATAGACAAACTCACCGTGGGCGGCAGGACATTCTTCTTCAAAGACCAGAGTACGGCGCTCAACAACCTTCCTGCGGCGGTGGTGGACAAAATCCGCGTCATTGACAGGGAATCCGAGCAGACGCGCTCTTCCGGCGTGCAGGACGGCCAGAGGTAGAAGGTGCTGGATGTGGGCCTCAAGAAGGAATACGAGCAGGGCTGGTTTGGCAATGTGGGGCTGAAAGGCGGAACCACGCTCTCGAAGGAAGACGCGGGCAATCCTCTCCGCAGCGACCGGGGG
>CAVGPE010000082.1:0-2209 GCA_963631065.1 Ruminococcus bicirculans (ex Wegman et al. 2014) | reverse complement strand
CGATGACAGCGGTGCCGGACACCCTTGAGGCCGTCACGATAGTGGCCGACAGGGGTATGGTGGTGTCTATGTCGGACACCCTCTCCATCGGAAGCGCGGAGACCGTCTCCGACGTCATCCTGCGCATTCCCTCACTATCGCTGAGCGACTACGGCGGCGAAGCCGGCCTCAAGAGCATCAGCCTCAGAGGCCTCGGGGCCGCGCACACGGCCGTCTATGTGGACGGGGTGCGCGTGGGCAATGTGCAGAGCGGGCAGGCGGACCTCGGATTCCTGGATATGGGCGGCTTCGGCGCGGCGGTGATTGACTACGCCCAGAACAGCGTGAATTTCAAGACCTCCGCTCCCGAATTCCGCAACGGCCCGCTCGCCGGCGCGGTGAGTTTCCGGGGCGGCTCGTTCGGCACTTATCTGCCTGGCGGAAGGCTCTTTTATAAGTTAAGCGAGCGTCTTGTGCTCGGAGCCAATCTCTCCGCCGTGTGCAGCGAGGGCGATTTCCCTTACGGCGACGGGCAGACCAGACAGAACAACGACATCAGCCGCGTGCGAGGCGGAGTTGACCTGCTCGGCAAGCTCAGCGGCGGCGAGTGGAAGGCGAAAGCCTATCTCAACGGCTCCCGGAGAGGCACGCCGGGTTCCGTGAGCTGGCCATCGGAAGACCGGCAGAACGACCGCAACGCATTTGTCCAGGGCACTCTGCGCAAGGCTTTCTCCCCTCTCTATACCCTCAATCTCAGCGCCAAGGCCGCCTTTGACCGTCTGGAATACAAGAGCAGCTGGGGAGACAGCGACTACCTCCAGAAGGAGTTTCAGCTCAACTCGGCGCACAGTTTCCGCCTCGCGCCGTGGTGGGTGGTCACCGCATCCGCTGGAGTACAGCACGACAGGCTGGATTCCGACATCTATGATGCCGAGAGAACGGCTGTCAGCTCTTCCGCCGCTACGGCTCTCCGCCTCGGGAGGCTCAAGGCCGACCTCGCCCTCCAGTATGACGGCTGGTTCGACCGCGACGGGCTCTCCCGCAATGTCCTCTCCCCTTCCGCGAGCCTCAGGCTGACGGTCTTCGAGGGGCTGGACGCGGTGGCGTTCGGACGCAGGGCGTATCGCGTGCCTTATTTCAACGAACTCTATTACACCGGCTACGGCAATCCCGAGCTCAAGGCCGAGGATGCCTGGCTGAGTGATGTGGGGCTGGAGTGGCACAGAGCCTACGCCGGAGTATGGAAGGCGGAGCTGAAGGCGGACGGATTCTATAACCTTCTCAAGGACAAGATTATCTCCGCCCCGAGCGCAGACGACCCTAATGTGTGGCTGCCCTACAATGTGGGCAGAGTGGAGGCACGGGGGCTGGACGCCGCCGCAGCTCTCCGATATGGCGGAGACGGCTATGAGGCCGGACTCTCCGCCCGCTATTCCTTTCAGGACGCTCTGGACAAGACCCCCGACAGCTACAGCTACGGGGAGCAAATCCCTTATGTGGCCCGGCACAGCGTCACTCTCGGCGCGGACGCGTCGTACAGGGGATGGAGCCTGAGGCTCAACTGGGTGAGCCGCAGCGGGAGAAGGGACGCAAGCGGCACTCTCCCCGCCTGGAACACGCTCGACCTCACCGCACAGAAATCCTTCTGCATCAATGGATTCGGAGAGATGACCCTGAACATCGGCGCAAGGAATCTGACGGACTGCAGATACGAGGCCGTAAGGGGCTACCCTATGCCGGGACGCTCCTTCATCGGAGGTATGGCATTCAAGTTCTGAGTATGCTCAGTCTTCTATATGTACTCCTGTCCGGAATCGCCCTTCCCGTGGGCGGTATCCAGATGCAGTATCTGTGGCGCAACCAGCTCGGGGACGTGTATTCCCTCGGGCTGGGTTCCGCCGCCTGCCTCGGGGCTGCTGCGGCCACGATGTCCGGCTGGTGTTCGATCACCGTCGGCTCTTTCGTCTGCACGCTGATTTGCACGCTGATATGCTTCTTCGTGACGCTCAGGGTCTCCACGCAGAACCTTATCACCTTCGGCATCATCTTCGGCACATTCATAGGTTCTCTCGGCACCATAGTGGTGACCAACGCCCCGAACGGAGACCTGCTCAAGCAGTATTATCTCTGGGGAGCGGCCAATTTCCGGCTGGAGGGAGTCACGTGGGGCGACATAGTATTCTCCCTCGCGCTCTTCGCCATAGGACTCGCCGCGGCACTGTGGACGCAC
>CAVGPE010000081.1:0-5901 GCA_963631065.1 Ruminococcus bicirculans (ex Wegman et al. 2014) | reverse complement strand
CAGATGTCGTAGAACCCCTTGTCAAGCCAGGTTGTCTTCTTGCTGGACTTGTCGTTGACGTCAATCTTCAGGAGTTCCTGCAGATGGAAGGTGATGTCGGGAGCGTATTCGAGTACGGAACGGTTGATGTCGCCCTGATCCTCGTATGTAGAACCGGAGTCCGTCAGCCCCATAAAGCGCGTCACGTTGTCTTCCGTAATCCTGCAGGTCGGCGAAAGCACATCGGGCCACCCGTCGAGTTCGTCGATGTCTGACGGGGCTTCAAACGGGAATATGAGGGACGCCTTGTTGATGACGGCCGTCTTCGGGTCTCCGCCCTTCGCGGAGATGGCCTCCTCCGCCATACTCTTGAGCATCGATGCGGAAATCACCGGCTTGAGTCCGCCGCCGCCCTCTATGCTGATTTGCTCTGCGGCATAGCCGACCCGCCCTCCGGTCTCCTGTGACGAGAGGTTGAGAGCGTATTGAGGGAAGCTGCCGGTCGAAGAAGCGCTGAGCAGGGAGTCGAGGTCATAGAACTTGTCCGCGCCGTAATAGAAGAGGAAAGAACTGTCCTTGCGCTCCCCGTCATATTCTCCGGAGAAGCTCAGCTTGGCGTAGTTGCCCTCCACATACTGGTAGGAACTGTTGTATCCGAGCTGCAGCTTGAACATATTTATGCGTCCGCCCTCTCCCTGCGGGGCGTCGGTCTCGATGTAGATGCCCGGGAATTTCTTGAGGTAAGTGTCGATGTCCGCAAGGTCTTCTTCCGTGATGTTCAGATACTTGCTTCCGAACTCCTCGGTGAAGTTGAAACTCAGGGAATCCTTGCCGTTGTACACCGGCGTGCCATTGCTTATTATTTCGCTCCCGTGAGGGAAGGGCGTGTTGCAGTCGAAGTCCTTCTTGGTCTCGACGGGACGCGCAAGCTCATATACCCTGACCGACTGGAGAATGTTCGCCTGATTGGAATTGGCCGCGGACACGGTGTCCATCCCTGCGGCAAAGTGGAAACTCTTGAACTTCGGGTTCTCACCGAAATCCATCGTCCCGTCCGTCAGCGGAATCAGCGCCACCGCGCTGCTCCGGGTGGTCAGTCCGTATTCGCCGTCCCTGACCGCGCCTACGGTTATGCGCGAACTGCTGAACCCTGACAGGCTGTCCGCCATCCGCACATAGACATCCGCAATGGGCAAATCGACGGTGTAGAACTTGTATATCTGACCCGCAGGGACGAGGTCGCCCCCGATTTTGTCGCTGCTCTCGATGCAGGAGAGGCAGCAGGACGCCGCAACGATTCCCGCGAAGATATGTCGTGTCTTCATCTTAAAGTTCATCATAAAATCTGCAGTACTCGTCCACATAGCTGCCGTCCTTCAGCGACGCTTCATCGTATGGAAGCACGGGCAGGCCGAGTTCCCCGCACCACGAGCGGAGTTCGTCCTTCACGCCTCCTGAGCCGAGGATGATGCCGTCGGAGTACTGCGCGGCGGTTCGAGCAAGATTTATGCCAGTGGCCTCCTTAAGCAGCGGGAGGTCCTCAGGGCCGACTCCTCCGAAACGGGCCTTCTCCGCAAATGCCGGGTCGAAGCCTCCTTCCGGAGTGTCATCGTAGAGCGAGAGGACGATTTTGCTTGAAGAGAAAATGGGGTCGTCACGATAGGCCTTCTTGAGATATACCGGCACGAGCTGCGAAATCCAGCCCTGGCAGTGTATGATGTCCGGGGCCCAGCGGAGCTTCTTGACGGTCTCAAGCACTCCGCGGGCAAAGAATATCGCCCGCTCGTCGTTGTCTTCGAAAAACTTCCCGTCCGCGTCGCAGAAAGTCTGCTTGCGGCGGAAATAATCCTCATTGTCAATAAAATAAACCTGAATCCTCGCGGAAGAGATGGATGCCACCTTGATAATCAGCGGCCTGTCGACATCGCCGATGATGATGTTCATCCCGGAGAGCCTGATGACTTCGTGAAGCTGGTTCTTCCTCTCGTTGATGCAGCCGAAGCGCGGCATAAACGAGCGTATTTCCCTCTTGCGCTCCTGAACGCCCTGAGGAAGGTACCTGCCTATGTCTGCGATGCCGGATTCCGGAAGATAGGGGAATATCTCGGAATTGACAAAAAGTATTTTCTGCTTAAAAGAACCCATAATTACAAAGGTAATAATTTTTTCGACATTCCTTATTATCTTTGGGGCTGATTTGAAGCCGATGTCCGGAAGAGAACATAAGTTGATGAGGAGGCGTCTCGTGAACGCCTATCTGTCGAGCGTCATCAGTATCAGCCTGGTGCTGCTGCTCATAGGTGTCGCGTCCCTGCTGGCGGTCAATGCCGGAAGCGTGTCGCGCTATCTCAAGGAGAATATGAAGGTATCCGTACTCTTCAACTCCGACGTCACGCAGAAACAGGCCGAATCCTATGCGTCCTCCGTCTCCGGTCTTCCGTATGTGCGCGAAGTGCGCGTCGTCTCCAGGGAGGAGGGGGCCGAAGAGCTGAAGAAGATGCTCGGAGAGGATTTCCTGAGCGTGTTCGAGACCTCTCCCGTGCCGATTTCGGCGGACGTGACATTGAAGGCGGAGTATGTCGTGCCGGACAGCCTCGGCCTTGTCACCAAGGCTTTGGGCGCTTCGCCGCTGGTGGACGTGGTGGATTGCAGGGAGGGCCTCATAACGGCGCTCGACTCCAACCTGACGAAGATTTCAGCCGTCTTCGGAGTGCTGATTCTGCTGCTGCTCTTCATATCTTTCGTGCTGATTAACAATATGGTGCGTCTGAGCGTATTCGCCAGACGCTTCACGATACACACGATGAAGCTCGTCGGTGCGACGCGGCAGTTCATCCGGGCTCCGTTCCTGCGGGCCGCGCTCGTGCAGGGTCTGATTTCATCAGCCCTCGCGTCCGCCGCGCTGTGCGGTATTCTGTATGCCGCGCGAAGCTCCTTTCCGGAGTTCTTCTCGATATTCAGCCGGGGCGCTCTGCTGATTTCCGTGGGGGCCGTGTTCCTCTGCGGGATTCTGCTCTGTGTCGTGAGCACATATTTTGTCGTCGGCAAGCTCGTCGGCGCGTCCAAGGATGATTTATATTATTGATTTGCTATATGGACAAGATGGCTATTACCCCAAGGGGACTCAAGCTGCTGATAGCGGGGGCTATTGTGATGGCCGCCGGCTACATACTGATGATGGGCGGCGGGATGAAGAACCCCGAAGTATTCAACTATGATATGTTTGACTTCCGCCGGCTCGTGGCGGCCCCGCTCGTGATACTGTCCGGGATAGTCGTGATAGCGGTGGCGATTGTGGGGGAGTTTAAAGAAAGGAGGAAATAGGGATGGAATGGTGGGAGGCCCTTCTGATGGGCGTGGTACAGGGACTCACCGAGTTCCTTCCGGTGAGCAGCAGCGGCCATCTGATGATTTCCAAGGCTCTGCTGGGAGTGGATTCCGAGGGTTTCCTCGACTTCACGGTGACGGTGCATTTCGCCACGGTGCTGAGTACGCTTGTGGTGTTCTGGGGTGCGATATGGCGGATACTCAAGGGCGTGCTGCGCTTCCGCTACAACGACGAGACCGATTATTTCCTGAAGATATGCGTCTCTATGGTCCCCGTCGCCGTGGTGGGATTTTTCTTCAAAGACAAGGTGGAGGCGATGTTCGGCGGCGGTCTGGAGACTGTCGGGGAGTTTCTGCTCGTCACGGCGGCGCTGCTCTGCTTTTCGGACATATTCACCCGCAAGGTCAAGATAAACAACAGCTACCGCAACGGCATCTCCTGGTGGCAGGCGCTTGTGGTCGGACTCAGCCAGGCCTGCGCCGTGGCTCCGGGCCTTTCGCGCTCCGGCACCACCATCGCGACCGGACTTGTCTGCGGCGTGAAGAGGGAGAATATGGCACAGTTCTCCTTCCTTATGGTGCTGATACCTATTGTCGGCGAGCAGATGCTCAACATCCTTGATATGGTCGGGAGCGGTGCGGCTGCTGCGCCGGGGGTCGGAGCCGCAGCTCTCGTGACCGGATTTTTCGCGGCATTCCTGTCCGGACTTTTCGCCTGCAGGGTGATGATCGCCCTCGTGAGCCGCGCCAGACTCTCGTGGTTCGCCCTCTACTGCGTGATAGCCGCCGCGCTGATATTCATATTCGCATAGATGCCGGACAGGAAGGACATATACTTCGTCTCCGACGTACATCTGGGACTCGAACTGCACGATCCGGCGGAGCGGGAGGCGCGCTTCGTCGCTTTCCTGAAGGGGATTCCGAGGGAGAGTGCGCGGGCGCTGTTTCTGCTCGGGGATATCTGGGACTTCTGGTACGAGTACCGGGACGTGGTGCCGCGCTGCGGGGTGAGAGTGGTGGCGGCGCTGATTTCCCTGATGGACGACGGGGTTGAGGTCAGCTTCTGCCCCGGCAACCACGACATCTGGTGCTATTCTTATTTCGAGAGCCTGGGGATGAAGCGCTTCGACCAGCCGTATCATCTGACGCTCGGCGGCAAGGCCTTCTGCATCGGCCACGGGGATGCGCTCGGCGGGGCCAGGCGCAGTTACGCCTTTATGCTCAAGGTCTTCCACAACCGCACGCTTCAGCGGCTGTTCAGCACGCTTCATCCGTGGATAGCGTTCAGGATAGGTCTCGGCTGGTCCAATTCCAACCGCAGGACACACCTCCCGTATCACTTCCGGGGCGCGGACGAGCCGTTGTACAGGTTTGCGCTTGAGGAGTCTTCCCGCAGGAAGGTGGACTATTTCGTCTTCGGGCATTTCCACGATGCAGTGGATATGACGCTTCCCACCGGCGCGAGACTCATCGTCCTTAAGGACTGGATGGACGGCGGACAGCCGTACGGACGCTTCGACGGCAGCCGTTTCGAGCTGCACTCCCGCTGAGTCACTTCCGCTTGCGCACTGAGCTGCTGAGCGTTTCGGACTTTATCGTCGTGCGCGGGGGATTCTCCATAAATATCGACCGGTAGAAGCTGTCCCATTCTCCGGAATCCCATATCCGGCACAGTTCCTCCGTCTTCGCGTCCTTGCCTGTGGGGTCGTAGCGCGACTTGAGGTCCTGCGAGAAGAGACGGGCCACGAACTGCCAGAAATTGGCCGCAAAGCCGCTCTCGTAGGTGCGGATGATGTTGTAGGCGCTCATCCCGCACTCCCTGTCGACGAGCTTCATCATCAGCAGCCCCTGACTCACGGTCATATTGCGTATGTCCTTCTCGAAGAGCCGGAAGAGTTCCTTCTCCACATCGTTGATGTAGCGGTTGCGCTCCGAGCGGCGGTGCGCGTCGGCGGCGATGGTGCTGTCGACCTGGGCCATCATCTTCCGCCCCACGAGCGCGTAGGGATAGACCTTGTTGAAATTATGCACGAGACGGTAGTAGTTGCGCCAGTCCCCCCTGCTCATCCTCTTCCCTTTCGGGAACACCCACACCGGGTCCAGGGTGTCGTGGAATACGGTGTCGCCCTTCTCCGTGACACTGTAGTACATGGGCGTCCCGGTGACGCGTCGGGCGGTCTGCGCCGGACAGAACTGTCCTGACGCAAGCACAAGCAGAGCCGATATTAGCACGGGGCGCATCTTCATCGCGGTGCAAATATAGAAACAAAATCCTTGCCCGAATCGTCGCGGGAGCGGCAGTTCGGTCCGTGTCGAAAACGGGCGGAAAAATTTTTCCTCCGGATGTACAAATCTTTGAAAACGCGAGACTTGACCCTACGGATTGCGCGTCAAAAATATTTGAAAATTTCTTCTGAAAGTGATGGAGTTTCCGGAATTTTTACTAAATTTGCAGTCCCAAAAATCGGCTTCTTTCCGCGTAAGGTGTTGATTTTCGGGAGATTGACTAATTGAATAATATATTTTTAAAGTAATACTGAGATGTTACAACCTAAGAGAACAAAATTTAGAAGGGAACAGAAGAACCGTATGAAG
>CAVGPE010000080.1:0-6392 GCA_963631065.1 Ruminococcus bicirculans (ex Wegman et al. 2014) | reverse complement strand
GCGCCAGGAGCAGAAGCGCATCCTCAAGGAGGCTTCCGACGCCCGCGACAGCATCGTCGCGAGCGCGAAGCAGCAGGCGCAGGAAGAGGCCGCCAAGATCATCGAACACGCCAAGACGGAGATTGCCGCCGAGCGGGAGACCGCGCTGCGCGACATCTGCAGGCAGGTGTCTCTGGTGTCCGTGCAGGTGGCCGAGAAAATCGTACGCAAGGACCTCGAAACTTCAGCCGAGCAGCTCTCTCTGCTTGACCGTATGGTGGACGAGGCCTCAAGACCCAAAAGCAGAAACTGACGGGGGATGAATACGGGAATCATATCCACGAGATACGCCAAGGCTCTCCTGATGTACACTGAGGAGAACGGAAGCGGGGAGAGGGTGTGCGCTCAGGTGCGCGAGATGCTCAAGTCTCCCGACAGTGTTCCCGCAAGGCTTGAGCCTGAGCTGGAGCGCTTCGTCGCCCTGCTCTTGAGGAACGGGCGTATGGGGGACGTGCGTTTCATCCTGCGTTCTTTCGTGTCGATGTACTACCGCTCCAAGGGTGTCCGCATCGCCTCTCTGGTCACGTCCGTTCCGGCTCCGGGACTGGAGGAGAAGCTGCACCCGCTGCTCGAAAGGGATTTCGGCTGCAAGGTCATATTCGAGACGTCCGTGGACCCGTCCCTGATAGGCGGCTTTGTCGTCACGGTGGACGACCGGCTGCTTGACGCAAGTGTCCGCAGTCAGATTGAGACTATCCGCAGACAGTTCATAATACAAAACAACAGAATAGTTTAGCTTCTTAATGTCACATAATGCAATAAAGGCGAGCGAGATATCCGAGATTCTCCTCAATGAGCTGAAGGGCGTGGATAACTCGCTTCAGTATGAAGAGGTCGGCTATGTGCTGACGGTAAGCGACGGCGTGGCCCGCGTCTATGGTCTCGTCAATGTCGAGGCGGGCGAACTGCTCGAATTCGACAGCGGTGTGAAGGCCGTGGCGATGAACCTTGAGGCGGACAATGTGGGCGCGGTGCTGCTCGGCCCTACCGACCTTGTGAAGGAGGGTATGCGGGTGCACAGGCTCGGGCGCATCGCCAGCATCCCGGTCGGCGACGGCCTGCTGGGGCGCGTGGTCGACCCTATCGGCTCTCCGCTCGACGGACTCGGCTCCATCAAGGGCGAGACGGTCAAGATGCCTATCGAGCGCAAGGCTCCGGGAGTCATCTTCCGCGAACCTGTCACCGAACCGCTCCAGACGGGGCTCAAGGCCATTGACTCTATGATTCCTATAGGCCGTGGCCAGAGAGAGCTCATCATCGGCGACCGTCAGACGGGCAAGACGGCGATAGCCATCGACACCATCATCAACCAGCGCTCCGAATTCCTTAAGGGCAAGCCTGTCTATTGTATCTATGTGGCTGTGGGCCAGAAGGGTTCCACCGTGGCTTCCATTGTCCAGACCCTGCGCTCCAAGGGGGCTATGGACTATACCGTCGTGGTAGCCGCCACCGCTGCGGATCCCGCCGCCCTGCAGTATTTCGCCCCGTTTGCCGGGGCCGCCATCGGAGAATATTTCCGCGACACGGGCCGTCACGCCCTCGTGGTCTATGACGACCTCTCCAAGCAGGCCGTCGCATATCGCGAGGTCTCCCTTATCCTGCGCCGTCCTTCCGGACGCGAGGCATATCCGGGAGACGTGTTCTACCTGCACTCCCGTCTGCTGGAGCGCGCGGCCAAAATCATCAGCCAGCAGGACGTGGCCGAGAAGATGAACGACCTGCCGGAGTGCCTCAAGGGCAAGGTCAAGGCCGGAGGCTCCCTGACGGCGCTTCCTATCATCGAGACCCAGGCGGGCGATGTCTCCGCCTACATCCCGACCAATGTGATTTCCATCACGGACGGTCAGATATACCTCGAACCTTCGCTCTTCAACGCGGGCTTCCGCCCGGCCATCAATGTCGGCATCTCGGTGTCGCGTGTCGGCGGCGCGGCCCAGGTGAAGTCGATGAAGAAGGTGGCCGGAACCCTGAAGATAGACCAGGCCCAGTTCAGCGAGCTTGAGTCGTTCACGAAGTTCTCCTCCGATATGGACAAGGTGACGGCGATGACCCTCGACAAGGGCCGCAAGAACGAGCGTCTGCTCGTGCAGCCGCAGTACAGCCCTATGAGCGTCGGAGAACAGGTCGCCATACTCTACTGCGGCACGCACGGCCTTATGGCCGATATACCGGTGGAGAGTGTGGCGGATTTCCAGACACACTTCCTCGACACAATGCGCACTTCCCATAAGGATATCCTCGATTCGCTTGAAGCGGGCAATATCCCTGAAGATGCCGATGCCGTGATCCGCAGGGAGGCGCACGAGATATGCCAGTTCCTCAGTAAAGCGTAGTCAGATATGTCATCCTTGCGGGAAATAAAGGACCGTATCGGTTCCGTGCGCAGCACGCTGAAAATCACTTCGGCGATGAAGCTCGTCTCGTCGGCCAAGCTGCGCAAGGCCCAGAAGGTCATCGAGGGTATGCGGCCATACGCCGATTCTCTTGAGGAGATACTTTCGGCGGTCGGACCTGTCGGACAGGAGGAGAGCGCCGGGGCCGCCGACGCACCCGTGGCGGTGGTCGTCATCTCTTCCAACTCCTCCCTCTGCGGCGGCTTCAACGCCAACGTCGTCCGCACTGCGCTGGAACTGCGGAAGAAGTATCCTTCAATCGTCTTTTTCCCTGTGGGACGCAAATGCGCCGATGCCGTCAGGAAGGCCGGATTCACTCCCGAGGCCGACTACAACGACATCATCGCCCATACGAGCTACGACAAGACTTCCGCTTTCTCCCGCGGCCTGATAGAGAGATACCGCAAAGGGGAGTTCTCAAAGATACTGCTCGTCTATAACCGCTTCATCTCCACTGCCGTGCAGAAGCCGACGGTGGAGCTGTATATGCCGTATAAGCCGGAGGAGAAGCTCTCCGGAGGCGGCCCCGCAGTCCGGGAGGAGAACTATATCTTCGAGCCGGATGCGGCGACTATCGCCTCCAGACTGCTCCCGCAGATGATTTGCCTTAAATTCTATGCCGCAGTGCTCGATTCGGAGGCTGCGGAGCAGGCTGCGCGCACCATAGCGATGCAGACCGCCACCGACAACGGCGAGCATCTTCTCGCCGACCTGACCCTCGAATACAACAAGGGCCGTCAGCAGAAGATTACCTCTGAGATTCTCGACCTCGTCGGCGGCTCTAGTCAGTGACTTGAACTTCAGGAAAAGTTTCGCGAAAACTGCTATTGATTCCCGGCAGTTTTGCTATATTTGTGCCTGAAACTATAGGCAAAATGCAAAATCTGATTACACTTTTCAGACAGAATCTGGAGTTGACCCCGATGTCTTTTTTTAGGTCATTCCACGGTAGAATCAATTGGGACTGCCGTCTGATAGGGATTCTCGGGCAAAAAGGCGTGGGAAAGTCCACTTTGATGCTGCAGCACATCAAGCAGAACGATGCCCTGTCAGAAACTTTGTATGTGGCGGCGGATGACCTGTATTTCTCGACGCATTCCCTGTTTGATCTGGCGTATTCATTCTCGTCGAAAGGAGGAAAAAAACTGTATATCGATGAGATACACAAATACAGGGGATGGAGTCAGCAGGTGAAGCAGATTTATGACCGGCTTCCTCTCTTGAAGGTGGTTTATTCGGGGAGTTCCATCCTTGACCTTGAAAAAGGCGGCGGCGATCTCAGCCGCAGGACGGTCGAGTACCATCTTCCGGTTCTTTCGTTTCGGGAATATCTGAATCTCCGCAACGGCTGGAATCTCGGGGTCGCCAGTCTGGACGACATCCTGCAGGGCAAGGTGGATTTTCCGTATGGGGAACATCGCCCGTTGAAATATTTCGAAGAATACAGGAAATACGGATGCTATCCTTTTTTCAGGGAACCCGAATTCCCCGTCAGACTGCGCCGCATCATAAACACCACCGTTGAACTCGATATTCCGAAATTCGCGGAGATGACTGTCGCGTCAGCGGACAAACTCAGGAAACTGATGTATTACATCTCGCAGAGTGTGCCTGTCAAAATCAATTATTCCCAAATGGAACGGGATCTCGGCCTTGACAGGAATGAACTTCCAGGATATATAGAATATCTCGAAAAGGCGGAACTGCTGTCAGCCCTGAGGGTCAAGGCAAACGGAGATTCCGTATTGAGGAAACCGGACAAAATTTATCTGGGAAACAGCAATATGGCGGATGTACTTTGCTCAGGCACCCCAAATGTGGGAAACATTCGCGAAACACTTTTCCTCTGCTGGATGAGACGTGTTTTCGATGTCTTCGGGTCTCCCGTGTCTGATTTCGAGGTTGACGGCAGAACATTTGAGGTCGGCGGACGAAACAAGGGAAAAAAACAGATTCTTACCGCAAGCGAGGGATATGTCGTCAAGGATGACATCGAGTATGCTTATGAAAATCAAATACCTCTCTGGATGTTCGGGTTCATCTACTGATACATTCCGGTGAGGCTTCCCTCGCGCAAAAGAACTCGTCACGAACAAGAATCGGCGTAAATTTTGGAATTAGGGCGCTTTTAGAAGCTGTAGCCCAGGCCGAAGGTCATCGTGCCGCCGAGAGCCTCGGAGGCGAAAAGGTAGGCGGCGTTAAGCTGCACGTCCGCGTATTTGACCCCAAATCCGACGGTGGCGAAGGACGGGAGTACGGCCGTTTCGGCCCCATAGTGATAGCCTGCACGAGCGAAGACACACTTCTATATGGGCGTTTTGGGCAGCGATTCACAGATTTGCGACAAAAGCATAATAATTATTGCATAATGACATAAAACATACTTATATTTGCAGCAAAAAGAGACGTTATTATGCCACAGGTTTCTATGACAGTCAGGATGGATTCTCAGTTGAAGAGTTCTTTCGACGAACTGTGTTCGCAGTTTGGAATGAGCGCGAACACGGCTATGAACATTTTTGCCAAGGCCGTCGTTCAGCGAGGGCGCATCCCGTTCGATATAAGGGGGGACAAGTGTCCTGCACAGCCCGCCGGATATCAGGCATTCCGGAGGATTAGAGCACTGGCCGAAAGCGGCAATTTCCCGGATATGACGCTGCAAGAAATCAATGACGAGATAGCACGAAGCCGGTCAGAACGATGAGCACCATCTTAGCCGTAATGGACACTAATGTGTTAGTGTCTGCCTTTATCTCCAGAAACCCCGATTCGGCGGCAGTCAGGGTGGTCACGGCAGTGTTCGAAAAGCGCATAACACTGATGCTCAATCCCGAGATAATGGAAGAGTATCGGGAAGTCCTCGGGAGGCCCAAATTCGGACTGCCGAGAGAACTTGTGGCGGCTACTCTCGGCGAGTTGTCGCGAATAGGCGTACCTGCAAATGCGGTCAGTTGCGATGAGGCATTCCCCGATGCGGACGACCGTGTATTCTATGAGGTGGCAATGTCAAACAATGACGCTTATCTTGTGACCGGAAATGCAAGGCATTTCCCGAAATCGGGTAAGGTGGTATCTCCGGCGGCGATGCTCGGAATCCTTGAGACGGAGTAGAGCTCCCGCTGCTGAGGCGGAGACATTTCGCCGCATGGAAGTTTGCTTAACTCCGAAATTTTTAGTCACTTTGCAGCATTATGGAAATACTCTCATCAGCGCGAGCGTATTCGCGTGATAGTAAAAGTTCTCATAGTGTGTCGGTAGATTTGCCCAAAAGACCGGATGCCGGGAGATGACAATAGGCGTAAATTTTGGATTATCCAAATTGAATAATCCAAAATAGATAATTATCTTTGCGAAAAGCTTTGAATTATGGAGAAAAAAGAATACTCAATCCCTGACAAATTCCTCCGCCTCTGGATTAACCGGATGTACAACAATGCCTGACTACTCCGCGACTTTCCAGCCGTCGACCGTGCGGGTCTGCGAAGAGAAGTTGATTCCGAGCTTGGTGACCTGTTTGCCGGAGGCGAGGAAAGGCTTGTCGTAGCCCTTCTCTTCTATCTGCCGCAGTGCGGCTTCCGGAGACTGGTCGCGTTTCAGTTCCATTATGTAGATATGCCTGTCGGTTTCTATGACGATATCTATTCGTCCGTTCGAGGTACTGTACTCGGTCTTGACATAGAGGCCCATCATCTTGAACATTATGGACATGGTGTTCTGGAAATAGAGCTCGAGGTCTCCCTGAATCTCGTAGCCGTTGCCGGACAGGAATGCAGTGAAGCGGTTCATAAAGCCCTCCACATCTCCCTTCTCGATGTCTCTGACGAACTGGACGACTGAGGAGTCGCCATGTATGAGCGCGGGGGCGTAAAGCTGACTCAAGGAGTTAAGGAAACCGCTCTTCACTTCTTCGTTAGGATAGTCAAGCGTATATGTCCGGAACCGTTCATCGTATCCCGTTAT
>CAVGPE010000079.1:28030-36275 GCA_963631065.1 Ruminococcus bicirculans (ex Wegman et al. 2014) | reverse complement strand
AGCCAATGCACTACCGATGTGCTAATCCTGCTTTGTCTCCGCCCCCTCCGGCGGAGTTTCTGCAAATTTAGAAATATTTTCTTAACTTCGGAAATTATTTCGCTTTTTTGGCAATACATACGCAATATGTACTCATTAGGAATAGATGTCGGATCTTCCTCCGTGAAGGTCGCGCTGCTCGATATCGAGAGCGGCAAATGCATATGCTCGTCAAGCAATCCGAAAGTCGAAGCCCCGATAATCGCCGAGCGCAAGGGCTGGGCGGAACAGGACCCGGACTCGTGGTGGAGATATTTCCGCGACGGCGTCAGGGAGATGGCGGACGGCGGATACGATATGTCCCGGATAGCCTCGATAGGCATCTCATATCAGATGCACGGACTCGTCGCCCTGGACAGCGGGGGCAGACCGGTGCGCAATGCCATCATCTGGTGCGACTCGCGTGCGGTCGGCATAGGCTCCGAAGCCCTCAAAGGCATAGGCTATGACAAATGTATGCTGCGGCTGCTCAATTCGCCCGGCAACTTCACCGCATCCAAGCTCGCCTGGGTCAAGAGGAACGAGCCGGAGACATACTCCAGAATAAGCAAATTCATGCTCCCCGGCGACTATATCGCCTATCTGCTGACCGGAGAACTCACCACCACGGCGACCGGCCTTTCGGAGGGGATACTGTGGGACTTCAACGAGAACCGCCGGGCGGACTTCGTGGCGGACTATTTCGGCATTGAATCAGACAAGTTTTCCAAGATTGTACCGTCGCTCGGCATTCAGGCCCGCACCACGGCCAGGATACAGGAGGCCCTCGGCATTCCTGAAGGCACGCCCGTATCCTACCGGGCAGGCGACCAGCCCAACAACGCCTTCTCCCTCAATGTGCTGGAACCAGGAGAAATCGCAGCCACAGGCGGCACGAGCGGAGTGGTCTACGGAGTGACGGACACCCCGAAAGCCGATCCGCAGTCGAGGGTCAACACCTTCCTCCATGTCACGGACTCCAAGGAACCCCGAATGGGAGTGCTGCTCTGTATCAACGGCACCGGCATAATGAACTCCTGGGCGCACCGCAATATATCTCCGGAGCTGTCATATCCTCAGATGAACGATATGGCAGCCACGGCTCCGGCGGGATCGGACGGCCTGCTCGTACTGCCTTTCGGCAACGGGGCCGAGAGGGTGCTGGTCAACCGCAGCATCGGCGCCGGAATATGCGGCATAGACCTGATAAGGCACTCCAAGGCGCATATCCTTCGCGCAGTCCAGGAAGGCATAGCCTTCTCGTTCCGCTACGGCATAGACATAATGAAGAATCTCGGCCTTGAGCCTGACGTGATACGCGCCGGCAAGGCCAATATGTTCCTGAGTCCGCTGTTCCGCACCACACTGTCCACCCTCTGCGATGCCGGGATAGAACTCTTCGACACGGACGGGGCGCTCGGAGCCGCAAGGGGCGCCGCTCTCGGAGCCGGCATCTACAAGTCCGCCGCAGAAGCGTTTTCCAATCTCGCGAAGCTCGACACGGTCGAACCCGCCGAAGAGTGGAAAGCCCCTCTCGAAGAGGCCTACGGCAGATGGAAATCAGAACTCGAATCAAAACTGCGCCGGTAGCGGAAGACCGTCTCCCGTAAAAAGAGAGCGGGGAAAGAACAGAAAGAGTACCGAAACAGGGCAGTAAAAAGAAAAGAGGAGGGGGCTCTATTTCAGGAAGGATTTTCTCTCCTTCCTGAAATAGCCCCCTCTCTTAAAAAATCAAGTTTCCTAATACCCGAAGATATCCTCCAGACTGACGGTCTTCACCGGACCTAGGGTAGAGAGATACTTGGTGTCAAGGTCGCTCTTGCGTCCGAGGATGGCATAGGTGTAGTCGCGGTCCTTCACCCACTTCTGCTGGGTTGCGACCACATCGTCGAGCGTCATATCCTGCACCTTGCCGAAGATGAGCCTGTCGAGCGGTTCGGCTATGCCCAGACGGCGGCAGGCCAGGTATGAGTTGAGCACCTGCATCCCGGTGGTGCGCTTGGTGCGCATACGGCTGATGAGAGCATCCTTCGCCACGGCAAACGCGGCCTCGGACTGCGGCATATCATTGATAATCCCGTCGAACGCCTCTATGGCCTGACGCATCTTGTCATTCTGGGTGGCGATGAACGCTATATAATAATAGGAAGCGTCGGCATAGGACGGAGCATAAAGTCTCGCCCAGGCGGAATATGCCAGACCGCGCGCCTCACGCATCTCCTGAAACACTACCGTATTCATACCCCCGCCAAAATACTCGTTGTAGAGGCTGAGTCCCGGAGCCGCGGAAGCGTCGAACTTCTCCCCCCTGTTGGAATACTGGAAGTAGTAAATCTGGGCGGCGTCGTAAGGAGCTATCACCACACGATTGCCCTCTGTTGAAGCCATCCGGGTATAAGTCTCCGGGAGCGCGACCGCACCCTCGCCCACTTTGTGGTGCTGCGCAAGACAGTCCTTGAGAGCGGAGCGGGACATAGGCCCGTAATACAGAACCTCGTGACCGTAGCCGAAGACCTCGCGCAGTTTCGTAAGCAGCTCTTCGGAAGTTAGGGCGGCGACGGCCTCGTTGCTGAGAGTCGTGCGCCTGATGAAATCACCTCCGTAGTAGACATATCGCGAGAGGGCGCTGTAGCAGCTGCTCTGCGACTTCTTTCCGTTGACGCGGGATCTGAGAACGTCGGACTTGACATTGGCGAGAATTTCCTCGTCAGGCTGCGCGTTGAGGATGAGATCCTCGACGATTTCGAGGGCCGCTCCCATATTCTCGCTCAGTCCCGTCAAGAACACGACGCTCTGATTGGCTCCGGAATATACATTGAAGCTGCAGGCGAGGGAATACATCTGCGAGGCAATCTCCTCCGCACTTCTGGTCGGGGTTCCGAGATAGCTGAGATAGTCACTCGCAACCGAAAGGGCCGGGCAGTTCTCCGTACCGTAGTTGAATATGAATCTCAGGTTGAAGATGTCGTTCTGCTCGTTGCACTTATACAGCACGTCCACCCCTCCGGTGAGGTCAAACGCAGACATATCCTTGGAAAAATCCACGAACACGGGAGCGATAGGCTTCACTGCAGTCGCCTGAATCTCTTTGAGGAACTCGCTCTGACTGTCGCGGTTGGTGACGATAGGGGTAATCTTCGGAGCGGCTATCTTCTGCACGCTCCTGTCCTCGCCCTGACGCTTGTAGATGATGGCGCAGGAGTTGTCGGTGAGATATTTGCCGGCGAATGCGACGACATCCTCCTTGGTCACTGCCTCATAGCGGTCAAGCTCGCGGGCGGCGTCTTTCCAGTCGACTCCGTTGATGAACGCGTTCACATAACTCTGCGCACGGGAGGAGTTCTGCTCCAGTTCGCGCATCTTGGCGAGCTTGATATTGTTGACAACGGCCCCGATCAGCGACTCGTCGAAGTCGCCGCTGCGGAGTTTGGCCATCTCCACAAGGGCGAGGTCTTTGAGCTGCTCCAGACTCTGACCGTCCTTAGGGCGGCCCATAATGATGAACTGGCCGTAGTCAGGACGAGGATTGGTGCCTGCCGTAAGATAGAGTGCCTTCTGCTGCTGGTTGACGTCGATGTCGATAAGACCGGCCTGTCCGTTGCAGAGAATCGAGCTTGCGATTTCGGCCACGGCAGATTCCTCCAGTTCGGATGCGCCCGGAAGCCTCCATCCCATCGCGAGCATCTCGGCCTCCTGCCCATATACGTCCATCACGACAGGCGACTCGATCGGAGCCTCCCTGTCGTACTGGAGAGCCGGCACGGACTCGGTCGGCTGCCAGTCGCCGAAATATTTCTCGATGGCGGCCACCATCTCATCCGGGTTGAAATCCCCGGAAACGCAGATTGCGATGTTGTTGGGAACATAATATACATCGTGATACTTCTTCACATTGGTGATTGAAGGGTTCTTGAGGTGTTCCTGACTTCCGAGCGTGGTCTGCCTGCCGTAAGGATGGTTGGGGTAGAGGGCTTTGTCGAGAGCCTCCCAGATTTTGCGGTTGTCCTGGGTGAGGGACATATTCTTCTCCTCGTAGATGGTCTCAAGCTCCGTGTGGAAACCTCTGATCACCACATTGCGGAAGCGGTCGGCCTGGATCCGCGCCCAGTTGTCTATCTGGTTGGACGGGATGTCCTCGGTATATACGGTCTCGTCGGAGGAAGTCCAGGCGTTGGTGCCGTCCGCGCCGATGATGGACATCAGCTTGTCGTACTCGTTGGGAATCGCGAGCTTGGAAGCCTCGTAGCTCACGGAGTCAATCTTGTGGTAGATTGCCTTGCGCTCGGCTTCTCCGGATGTGTTGCGGTAAGTCTCGAAAAGGGCTTCAATCTCGTCGAGCATCGGCTTCTCCGCAGCGTAGTCGGTTGTCCCGTACTGCTGCGTACCCTTGAACATCAGATGTTCGAAATAGTGCGCGAGACCCGTGGTCTCGGAAGGGTCGTTCTTGCTTCCGACCTTCACCGCGATATAGGTCTGGATGCGCGGGGTCTCCTTATTGACGGACATAAAGACCTTCAGTCCGTTGTCCAGAGTGTAGATTTTGGTCTCCAGCGGGTCGCCTGCGACAGTCTCGTACTTCTGCCCGCAGGAAGCGAAGGAGAGCAGGGCCGCCGAAACGGCCGCACAGATGAAGATTTTCCTCATAATATTGATTTTAAAGTACATTTACGCTACCCTAACACTTCATTATTCTCTAAAGCCTCTGTAATGCCAGGAAACAACTTCTGATAAAATTTCGATAAAAGTAAGATTTTTTTTGATATGATTTGCGTTTTTAAATAAAAAACGCTACTTTAGCGGTGAAGTTTTTCATAGTTTAAGTTTAGGTTAAGTAACACCTTCCTCGCAGTGATGCAAGGGAGGTGTGAATTTTTTATTATCTTTGCGGAAAAGACAAAGATTATGAAAACTTCAAGATTCATCGTTCCGGCGACGGTTGCGCTGCTCTGCGCCGGATTCGTTTCCTGCCGCAATCTCGGCACGGAGTCCGAGGGCAGCATCAGCGTAAGGTTCATATCGGTCAGAGGCGGGAGTCCGGTTAAGATTCCGGACACGGAGGACTTCCTGCTCAGCATCACCGGCTCCAACGGAGCGGTCATCTACAGCGGACGCTTCGGGGATGCGCCGGAGGAGATTTCCGTCCCCAGGGGAAGCTACACCGTCAGCGCGGTCTCACGCACGTTCGAGGAAGCCGCATTCAACTGCCCGCAATACGGCGACACGCAGGAGATAGTGGTCGGATCCGGCGAGAGAGTCTGCGCGGAACTCCTCTGCACCCAGACCAACTGCGGCATCACCCTCCTCCCGGACGGGAGTTTCAGGGACGCTTTCCCGGACGGAGTGTTCTATCTGAGCGGGGACGACGGCACATTGATGTACGGATACGGCGAGAGCCGCACCGCATTCTTCAATCCGGGGAAGGTGGACATATCGGTAAGCGAAGACGGGAAGGCGCAGCGGCTGTTCTCAAGAACGCTGGAAGCCGGACAGATGCTCTCGGTCAAGATTTCTGCTTCGGGGGCGGAAGAGGCCTCAGGCGTCTCGATACAGCTGGACACGAGCCGCCTGTGGATATCGGACAGCTATATATATGGGGAAGGTTGGAGCGGGGATGCCGACGACGCTATGGACATACTTGAAGCCAGAGAGCATATCGGCAGCTGCGGAGTATGGGTGCGTGGATATCTGGCAGGCTGCGCGACCGGCATCGGAAAGTTCGAGTTCGAGACTCCGTTCTCCAAAGAGACCAACATTCTGCTGGGACTCAGGTCCGGAACCTCCGACGGCGACTACTGCATCAGCGTGGAGCTGAAGAAAGAGAGCATACGCTCCGCGCTCAACCTCCGGAGCAACCCGTTGCTGCACCGCGGACTGGTCTATATAAAAGGAGACCTGGTATCCTCCTATTACGGGATACCGGGTCTCAAAAATGTCTCCGAGTATCAGTTCAGATAGCTATATCCTCTTCAGGATTTCTTCCGTCTGAGCCTCATAGCCCGGCTTGCGCAGAAGCGCGAACATATTCTTCTTGTAGGCCTCCACACCCGGCTGGTTGAACGGGTTGATGCCGAGCAGATATGCGCTCACGCCGCAGGCGAATTCGAAGAAGTAGAAGATTGCGCCGAGATTCTCCTCGTCGAGGGTCTCGACGCTCACCTCCATCTGCGGAACGCCCCCGTCGATGTGGGCGAGCTTGGTTCCGAGGCGCGCCATAGCGTTGCAGTGCTCGACCCTCTGGCCCGCGAGATAGTTGAGCTGGTCGAGATTCTGCTCATCCGCTCCTATGACGACCTCGCGGAGGGACTTCTCCACATTGACCGTCGTCTCGAACATCACCCTGTCGCCCTCCTGTATGAACTGACCCATAGAGTGCAGGTCGGCGGTGCAGACGATGGAAGCCGGGAATATTCCCTTGAGTTCCTTGCCCTCGGACTCGCCGTAGAGCTGCTTCCACCATTCCCCCAGATACTGGAGCTTAGGATTGAAGGTGACGAGTATCTCCACCTTCCTGCCGAGGGAGGAGTAAAGCAGATTGCGCATCGCGGCATATTTCACGGCCGGATTGTCAGCCGACTTCTTCATAAGGGCCTCCCTTTCGGCTGCGGCTCCCTTGAGCATCGCGCGGATGTCGAAGCCGGCCAGAACGATAGGCAGTATGCCCACCGGAGTCAGCACGGAATAGCGCCCGCCGACATTGTCAGGCACGACGAAAGTCCTGTATCCCTCCTGCGTGGCGAGAGTCTTGAGGGCTCCTTTCACTGCATCGGTGATGGCGACGATACGCTCAGAAGCCTCCTTGCGGCCATAGGTCTCCTCTATATAGGCCTTGACTATGCGGAACGCCACGGCAGGCTCCGTGGTGGTGCCGGACTTGGATATGACCACGCAGGCCGTATTCCTCACGCGGACGAGATCCATCAGTTCGGCTAGATATTCCTCCGAGAGGTTATTGCCGGCGAACACCACCTGCGGTACACCCTCCTTGCGTATAAAGCTGTGGGACAGGGCCTCTATCGCGCAGCGCGCCCCGAGATACGAACCTCCGATGCCTATAACGACGACAAGGTCCACTCCCCTCGCCTTCCAGTCGTCACGGACAGCCTCGCAGTCCTTTATGAGAGACTCCGGGGTGTCCACCGGGAGAGTCTTCCACCCGAGGAAATCGTTGCCGGCTCCGTTGCCCTCTTCAAGAGTGTCGTATGCGGCAAGAGCCTTCTCCACATACTTCTGATATTCTGCAGACTTGACAAAGGAGCTGCAACCCTCAATGTTGACTTTTACCATAGCTTTTATAGAATCGTTTCTGTTCGCCCGACGCCGGCCGCAGATACGCAAAACGCACGGTCCGTCCGGGCAGGCAGGACAAAAATAGTAAATTTACGCTGATTCTGAAAGTTTTTCCGGAGAAAGCACCTCAGAGCTGTGAAGCTATCCAGCGTCCGATCAGACCCGTGCGCTTCTCAAGCATAGGGATGTCCAGACCGGAGAGGGTGTCGCTCGTCTTGTTGGTGTTCATCGTGATGCCGGAAGTGAACATCACGCAGGGTATCCCCGCCTCCAGGAAGCAGCGCTGGTCGCTGATTTTGCGGTAGAACAGGTCCGTAAAGGCCTCGCTCCCGTAGTAGTCGAAGGAGAGGTCCAGACGGTACTCCCTGTTGGCGTTTTCGAGCGAAAGCCGGTGTCTCCCTCCGCCGAGAGCTATCAGATAGTCCGCCCGCCCCTTGTGCACCGGCACGAGAGAAGAGCCGAGTATGTCCAAGTTGACCATCTGTGAGATGGGATACTCCGAACGGTATCTGGCAAGGAAAGCTCGCGAGCCGGACAGACTCGCGTTATGCCCGTCGAACGCCACGAATATCAGCCCGGTCTTCCCGGAGCAGAGCGCGGGCAGGCTGCGGGCGAGGCTGAGCAGGGAGGCCACCCCCGAAGCGTTGGAATCCGCGCCCGGATAGAAGTCCCCGTCCAGAGTGCCGAGTCCGTCGAAATACGCCCCTACCACGATGTAGTCCTCATACCAGCCGGGAGTCACCCCCACTATGTTGTGTCCCGCCTTCCCGCCATACTCGAATGACTGCACGGTGGTGCGCAGCCCCTCGTTGCGCATCTGACGCAGCAGGTAGAACGCCACCGACTGCGAACCCGGGCTTCCGAAGCCACGCCCGGCGCACAGCGAATCCGTCAGGAAGCCGAGTTCCTCCCTCAACTGCGGCCCGTCCGCCCTTGCGGG
>CAVGPE010000079.1:25054-28020 GCA_963631065.1 Ruminococcus bicirculans (ex Wegman et al. 2014) | reverse complement strand
GGAGACAGAAAAGGGATAAAAGGAGGACAAAAATAAATCTCGGCTTCAATTCGGGCGCAATTATTGATTATCTTTGCAAAAATAATGAAAAAGTTCATTCTGCCGACAGTTTTGCTGCTCTTCTGCACAGCTTCCGCACTCGCACAATATGACAAGGACGTCTTTATGTGGAGAGGGCGGCAGGCCCTGTCGGACGGCAAATACGCGCAGGCGATAGAGAACTTCAACATACTCACCAGACTGGATACGACAGGATACTGGGGATTCTTCTTCAGGGGGATAGCCAAATACAACCTCGGAGACCTCCGGGGGGCGGACAGCGACTTCAACACATCCGTGCGGCTCAACCCGGTATTCACCAACGGCTACCACTACCGCGGCATCACCCGCAGCCGTTTCGGAGACTACGACGCGGCCTACCGGGACTTCGAGAAGGCCCTGAGGCTGCGTCCCGGCCAGAACGGAATATATTTCTCCAGAGGGGTGACCTCGTTTCTCGCGCAGAAATTCGAGGATGCGGTGGAGGATTTCGACAGATACATCAAGAAAGAACCCAAAGACCCCGCCGCCTACCTCAACAGAGGCGCGTCCTATCTCTTCCTCACCGATACCCTCAAGGCTCTTGCGGACTACAACAGGGCCATAAAGCTGGACCGCTTCGACCCCGAAGGATATATCCGCAGGGCAAGGGTATATTCGGAGCGGAAGCAGTACGACGAAGCTTTGGGCGACCTCGACAGGGCGATAGAACTGGATTCCACAAGCACTTTCGCCTATTTCAACAGGGCGCTCATCCGATATGAGAAGAAGGACTACAACGGGGCTATGGCCGACCTCAACACGGTACTCAGGCACGAACCGGGCAATGCCCTGACGCTCTACAACAGAAGCCTCATCTACGCCCAGGTGGGGGACTTCGACCGGGCCCTTGAGGATATGGACAGGGTCATAAGCATCAATCCCGGCAATGTTCTGGCGCACTTCAACCGCGCGGCGATATTCGTGGAGACCGGACGCTGGACGGACGCGCTGGAGGACTACAGCAAGTCCATCGAGCTGTACCCGGACTTCGCGAAAGCCTATCTCAACCGCTCGTATGTCGAGAATATGCTGGGCCGCACCGAGGAGTCCAGGGCCGACTACAGAACCGCGCAGGAGAAGGTGAGGGAATACCGCGACAAGAGCGGAGAGACTTCGTTCGCCGACACCACGCGGAAATACAGTTCGCTGATAGCGCTCGACGCCGACTTCGCCAAGAAGGACTTCGACAACGAGCTGCTGCAGCACAGGGACATAGACATCAGGCTCAGGCCGCTCTACCGCTTCAGCCTCACCTCGGAGAGGGAGAGCCGCGGGTCCACTCTGGTGGCGAAAAAATATGAGAACTCCCTGATGGACCGCTTTATGGACGCTTCCCCGCTGCCGATGGACATAAGCAACGCCACGACTGAAGGGCCGCAGACCTATGTCTTCACGACCACTGCCGAAGAATGTTTCGTGAAGGGCCTCCAGGAGCTGCAGAACAGACAGTTCAACTCCGCCCTGCTCTGGTTCGACAAGGCGGTGGCCACCGCCTCCGACGAGGAGTCCAAGGACAAATACGCCCGGTACTACAAGGCGTTCTATCTGATGAACAGGGGCGTGCTGAAGGCGGAGATGACCGACTTCATCGCCTCGCTGGAAGGCAACGTGCAGACCCTCTCCATGGACACCGAAGGCGCGGCGAGAGCAAGGGTCAGCGGCAAAATCGAGCGCAGCTACGACTACTCGGAGGCCATAGCCGACATCCGTGCCGCTCTGGAGATACTGCCGGACATCCCGTATCTGTACTTCAACCTCGGCAATCTGCAGTGTCTCTCGTCGCAGTTTGTCGGCGCTATAGAGAGCTACGATGCGGCCGTCAGGCTCTATCCGTATATGGGGGACGCCTATTTCAACCGCGGGCTTGTCCTCATCTATCTCAAAGACAAGGAGAAAGGATGCATCGACCTGTCGAGGGCCGGAGAACTTGGAGTCGACGACTCCTACAGCGTCATCTCCAAATACTGCAAGAATGAAGACGATTAAGTTCAAGTCTTTCTCGTCCGGGAGCTGCGGCAACTGCTACTTTCTGGGAATATTCGACGAAAAGCTCTGCGAATGCGGCATCCTGATTGATGCCGGGGTGAGTCCGCGCCGTGTCGTGAAAGAACTCGGAAGCGACGGCCTAAGTCCCGACATCATAGGAGGAATACTTATAACGCACGACCATTTCGACCATATACGCTCGCTCGGTTCTTTCTGCAAGCATCTCCGCAAACCGGTATGGGCGACTCCCGCGCTGCTCGGAGCCCTCGTCGGCCGGGTCATCACCGGAGAGCATCTCTCCGCTTACAGGCATCCGCTTTCCGGAGAATGGAACGAGATAGTGCCGGGACGGATCAGGGCGCGATATTTCGAGGTACCGCACGACGCGACCCAGACCGTCGGCTACGCCATCTCCCTGGACGGATTCAGGTTCGTAATCATAACCGACGCGGGGCGCGTGACAGGAGAAGCGTCGGAGCTTGCGAAGCAGGCGGACTGCGTGGTGATAGAGTCCAATTACGACCCCGAGATGCTGCTCCGCAGTTCCTACCCGAAAGAGCTTCAGGACAGGATACGGGACGGTCACGGCCATCTTTCCAACGAAGAGTGCGCGGAAGCGATAAGGGAATTCGCGCACGAGGGGCTGCGCACCGTGTTCCTCTGCCACCGCAGCGAACACAACAACACTCCGCAGCTCGCGTTCGACTGCTCCCGCCGGGTGCTCGACCCCTCGGTCAGGCTCGTGGTCCTGCCCAGGATGACGGCTTCCCCGCTGTTCGACCTTGACGCATTCCGAAAAGATTGAAACTTGCAAAACTTGAGGATTGAAAGCTTCCGGGATTATTGTTAACTTTGCCTTCCGATGAAAGAATTCTGGCAGATACTCAAGCGCTACGTCG
>CAVGPE010000079.1:18567-25044 GCA_963631065.1 Ruminococcus bicirculans (ex Wegman et al. 2014) | reverse complement strand
ACGTCGCTCCATATAAGAAATATGTCGCGGGTTCCGTTCTGATGAACATACTCTCGGCGGTATTCAACGTATTCTCGTTCTCACTGCTCATCCCGATATTGCAGATACTCTTCAATGTCGGGGGACACAGCTACGAATTCATCCCCTGGCACAAGGGTATGCCGTTCAACGAGATTACCAACAACGCCTACTACTACATCTCCCAGTTCATCGACATCTACGGGCCGAGCCGCATCCTGCTGATGCTCTGCCTGATATTCTGCGCGATAGTCGTGGTCAAGACTTCCTGCTACTTCGGGGCGGCGGCGGTGATGGTGCCGATACGCACCGGTGTCGTCAAGGATATGAGGATGCAGATTTACGACAAGATTCTCTCCCTTCCGCTGGGATTCTTCAGCCAGGAGCGCAAAGGTGACATTATGGCCCGCATCAGCGGCGACGTGCAGGAAGTGGAGAACTCCATCTCCGGCACGATAGAGATGCTGATAAAGAATCCTATCCTGATACTCATCTATCTCGGAGTGCTGTTCAGGATGTCCTGGGAGCTGACGCTCTTCACCATAGTCTTCGCCCCGGCGATGATAGGAGTAATGAGCGCGATAGCCCGCCGGCTGAAAGCCCAGTCCATCGAGGCGCAACGCTACTGGAGCGACACGATGAGTCAGGTCGAGGAGACTCTCGGAGGTCTGCGCATCATCAAGGCGTTCCTCGCGGAGAGGAAGATGTCCGCCCGCTTCAACGCCGTCACCGACGCTATGCGCAACAAGAACAGCCGCGTCGCCGTCAGACAGGCCAGCGCCCATCCGGTGAGCGAGCTGCTCGGATCGGTGATGATAGCCATAGTCCTCTGGTTCGGCGGAACTCTGATACTCGGCGAACACGCCATCATCGACGCTCCGAGCTTTATGGCGTATATGGCCATACTCTACAGTGTCATACAGCCTATCAAGGATCTTTCGAAAGCCGCCTACAGCATCCCCAAGGGACTCGCTTCGATGGAAAGAATCAATGTCATACTCGACGCCGAAAACGACATAGCTGAAAGCTCCGCTCCGAAGAGCCTCAAGTCATTCGAAGACTGCATCGAGTTCAAAGGCGTCAGCTTCCGCTACGAAAGCGGGCGGGAGGTGCTGCACGATGTCAATCTGCGCATCCCCAAAGGGAAGAACATAGCCATCGTCGGAGCGAGCGGAGCCGGCAAATCCACGCTCGTGGACCTGATACCGCGCTTCTACGACCCGACGCAGGGGAGCATCAGTATAGACGGTATCGATATCAGGGACATAAGCACCCGCGACCTGCGCTCCCTGATGGGCAATGTCAATCAGGATCCGATTCTGTTCAACGATACGATATTCAACAATATAGCCTTCGGAGTCGAGAACGCGACGATGGAGAGCGTGGAGGCTGCGGCAAGAATCGCCAACGCCCACGAGTTCATCATCGCCAAACCGGAAGGCTACAACACATATATAGGAGACCGGGGCGTAATGCTCTCAGGAGGCCAGCGTCAGCGCATCAGCATAGCGCGGGCCATATTGAAGAATCCCCCGATACTCATACTCGACGAGGCCACGGCATCCCTGGACACCGAATCCGAGAGGATGGTGCAGGACGCTCTGGACTATCTGATGAGCAACCGCACGACCATCTCCATCGCCCACAGGCTCAGCACCGTCAGGAAAGCCGACGAGATAATCGTGATGAACGAAGGCCGCATCGTGGAGCGCGGCGGACACGATGAACTCATAGCCCTTGACGGATATTACCGGAAACTCTATGAAATGCAGACTCTCTAACATATTCAGGATTCTGCTCGTCATCTATCTGGCGGGGGTCGCATACCTGTGTTTCGGGCGTTTCGACGACCTGCCCGACATCCGGAGATTCCTCTTCGGCATCCCGATGGACAAGGTGGTGCATTTCTGTATGTTCCTCCCCGCCCCTGTCATAGGTTTCTTTGCATTCGCCGGCAAGCCCAAATCCCCACGGGAAGCCTTCGTCTCCCTGCTCTGCATCTGTTCCTTCTCCTGCATCTTCGCGGGACTTACGGAGATAATTCAGGGCACACTCCCCTACCGGAGCGAAGACATAAGGGACTTCCGAGCCGACTGCATAGCCATCGGAATCGCGACCGTGGCCGTATTCTTCATCAACCTGCGCAACTTCAGGAGAGCATCGCGATGAGACGGCTGACGACTGTTGCGGTCCTGCTTTATATGGCGGCAGCCGCCCTCTGCCCGGGGGAAGCCGCCGCCGGCACGCCGCGTCCGGAGGATTTCACTCCCGTATGCGACACCCTCAGGATAAGACTCCTCGCCCACACCGGAGTGGATCAGAAGCTGAAAATGAACTCCGTCAGGGCAAGGGGCAGGAAACTCGACCTCTACTTCTCCCCCGAGCTCTCCTATTATCCCTGGCACGAGGAAGACCTCGAGTGGTTCTACCGCGAACTCCGCAGCGAGATGCGCTCCGTCGCGGGAGGGTATTCTCTCGGCAACATATATACCAACCGCTACCGTCTCCCGGAACTCGTGCTTCCGCAGCTGGGGTCCGACGGCAATCCGAGCGGATACTCGAGAAGCATCGAAGACCCGCGCGGCTCGGATCCGGGATTTGTCCGCAGAGTCGGGGCAAGGAAGTACCCAAGAGGCCTTGACGGGCGCAACATCGCCCTCTGGCAGAGCCACGGAAGGTATTATGACGAGAGCCGGGATGCGTGGACGTGGCAGCGCGCCCCGCTGCACCGCACGGTGGAGGATATGTTCACCCAGAGTTTCGTGCTGCCTTTCCTGATACCTATGCTCGAAAACTCGGGCGCATACGTTATGACTCCTCGGGAGAGGGATATACAGTGGAGGGAGATTGTCATCGACAACGACCCCGCATTCACCGGAAGCCGGGAAGGCCGGGTAAGAAAGAGCGGACTATACAAGGAGAAGGGCCGGTGGGAAGATGCCGGAGAGGGCTTCGCCGACTTCAAGGAAGTCTACGGTTTCGGGGACAATCCGTTCACGGAGGGCACCTCCCGCAAGGCTGAATGCTCGACCGGGACGCCTACTGCGGACGTGAGCTGGATTCCGCAGATAGAAGAGCGCGGGGAATATGCCGTCTATGTGTCCTACAGGACGCTTGAAAACAGCAGCCCCGCGGCAAGATACACCGTGCGCCACCTCGGAGGGAACACCGTCTTCACCGTCAATCAGAAGCGCGGAGGAGGCACCTGGATATATCTCGGCACATTCGAGTTCGCGCCCGGCGACGGCTCGTACATAAGTCTTGACAACAGCGGGGAGGCCGGTCTGTGCGTCACCGCCGACGCGGTCAAGATAGGCGGCGGTACGGGCAAGCTGGAGCGCGGCGGACGCACGTCCGGGATGGCGAGTTCTGCCGAAGGGGCGCACTACTGGATGCAGTGGGCGGGGGCTGACAGCACTGTCACACGCAACTGGGAGGACGACTACACGGACGACTTCGCCTCACGCGGCAGATGGACGACGATGATGCGCGAGAAAAAGAGCATCCCCTTCGACCTCGCGCTCGCATTCCATACCGACGCGGGACTCGCCCAGGCCGACAGCACGATAGGCACGCTTGCCATCTACACCCTGCGCGACGAGGGGGAGCGGGAGTTCGCCGACGGGCGAGACAGAATCGTCAGCCGCCTGCTCTGCGACTATGTGCAGAGCCAGATAGTGAACGACATCCGCACCGACTACAATCCCGACTGGACCCGCAGAGGCCTGTGGGACAAGAACTACAGCGAATGCCGCACTCCGGGAGTCCCGGCGATGATACTCGAACTGCTCAGCCACCAGAACTTCGCGGATATGAAATACGGGCTTGACCCGGCATTCAGATTCGGGGTCTGCAGAGCCGTGTACAAGGGCATGCTCAAGACTCTGAGCGAATACTACAACTGCCCATACACCGTGCAGCCGCTGCCCGTAGGCTCATTCTCGGCCACTTTCATATCGGGAGACAGGCTGCGTCTGGAATGGACACCCACTCCGGACGAGAAGGAACCCACCGCCGTCAGCAGAGGCTATACGGTATATACCCGCAAGGACGGAGGGGCTTTCGACGGCGGGGTCGAGACCCGCTCGACATATATGGAAATCCCGATAGAGCGGGGCCACATCTACAGTTTCAAGGTGACGGCCTTCAACGAAGGAGGGATGAGTTTCCCGTCGGAGATTCTCTCCGCAGGCATCCCGGACACCGCCACTCCGAAAGATACGGTGCTGATAGTAAATAACTTCTATCGGGTGTCAGCCCCCTCTTCCGTGGACACTCCGGACTATGCCGGGTTCACGGCGGGGAAGGACAGCGGAGTCCCGTATATCCGGGACATAAGCTATATAGGTGAGAACTACGAATATGACCGCAGCGCCGGATTTATCGACAACGACTACCCCGGTTTCGGGGCGAGCTTCGACGACAGGGCCGGAGAAATCATAGCCGGCAACAGCTTCGACTATCCTTATGTCCACGGCAAGGCCCTGATGGCCCTCGGACACCCGTTCTGCTCCATCTCAAGGGATGCTTTCTGCGAAAGCGGAGTCCGGAGCGGGATACTCGACCTCATCTGCGGCAAGCAGGGCGGGGAGAAATACCCCGTCTTCCCGGAGCGGCTCAAAGATGCGCTCGAACTCTTCCTCGCGGACGGAGGCCGTCTCTTCCTGTCCGGCGTCAACATAGCCTCCGACAGTACGGCGAGGGGGTTTTCCGACTCCGTTCTCGGCTACAGGCTCAGCACTCCGTCGGGCAGCCGGAGCGGAGAAGTGGAAGGGATGAAGTTCTCCAGCAGCCTCAACTCCGAAATCTACTGTGTGGAAAACCCCGACGGCATATATCCCTCCGGCAATCAGAGCGGCATCTGGCTGCGCTATCCGCGTTCCTCATTCGGAGCGGCGACATACAGCAACGCTGGCGGCGCGAAAGTCGCCGCTATGGCGGTGCCCCTTGAAACGCTTCTCGACGAAAACGACAGGCTGTCAGTACTCAGAGCCGTATCAGAATACTTTGACGGGAACGCCAAACCAGTGTACCATCACTAGATAGAGCAGGCCGGAGATAATCACGACAGCAGGTATAGTAAGCACCCAGGCCCAGACTATATTCTTGGCTGTCAGCCATTTCACCCGTTTCACTCCCCTCGTCAGGCCGGTGCCTATGATGGAGCCGGTGATGGTATGCGTGGTGCTAACCGGAATCCCGAAGAGCGCGGTCATAATCAAAGTGGCCGCTCCGGAACCCTCAGCGCAGAATCCCTGCATCGGGGTAAGCTTGCTCAGCCCGTCGCCGAGCGTGCGTATGACCCTCCATCCGCCCGTGACGGTGCCGAGCGCGATGAGTCCGTAGCAGAGCAGCTCCAGCCAGAGCGGCACGAAGAAGCCTTCGTGTCCGGCGGCGATGGCAGCCTGCTGCGCATTGCCGTAGAGGAACTGCAGTATCCCGCTGTCCGGATTGGAGGCGAAAGCCGAAGCGAGCAGCACGGCGATGATTCCCATCGTCTTCTGTCCGTCATTGGCGCCGAAACCCATAGAAAACTCGGCGCAGGAGACTATCTGCATCACTCTGAAGAACTTGTCCACCCGCCTGGCCTTGCCGCGGCGGAAGATGAACAGAAAGAGGCAGTTTAGAAGGAAGCCCATAAGCATTCCTATCAGCGGGGCTATCACTATGAACGCCAGAGTCTTGAAGATACCGTCAGCCACCAGATATCCGGAGCCGTAAACGAACCACACCGGACCTATCAGCCCGCCTATGAGTGCGTGCGAAGCCGAAATCGGCAGTCCGAGACGGGTGCATGTGAACACCCACAGCACCGACCCAAGCAGCGCGGCAAGTATCACGTAGACATCTATGCAGCTCTCGCTGACTATGCCGCTTCCCATAGTGGAGGCGACGGTGAGGTCGAAGAAAAAGAGGGCAGAAACTATCCAGAGAGCGGACCAGGCCACCGCAATCTTCGGAGAGAGAGCCTTGGTGGCGACTGCGGAAGCGATGCAGTTGGCCGCATCGTTCATTCCGTTGGTAAAGCTGAAGGCCAGCGCGATGAGCGCCGTGATCAATACTATTACTATCATCCGCTTAACCCATCTTGACGACGATACTTCTCAGCGTGCTGGACAGGCCCTTCGCCACATCCGAAGTATCCTCTATGGCCTGTATGATATTCTTCTTCTTGACCAGTTCTATCGGATCCTTCTCGAACTCGAAGAGATTGCTCATATAGGACTCGTAGATATCGTCCACGATATGCTCATTCTCCTTAATCTTGTCACAGAGGGTGTCTATCTCCTTGACCCTGTCCCTCATCTTCTCGAAGAGCCCGGTGATCTCAAGCAGAATCTCGGCATCCCTTAGCACATACTCCGCAATCTCTATGACCTTGTGGCTCGGGTCCTTGGGCTGATATATGGCGATTTTCTTGGAACAGTCCCTGATGCAGTCGAGGAAAGTGTCCATATC
>CAVGPE010000079.1:13841-18557 GCA_963631065.1 Ruminococcus bicirculans (ex Wegman et al. 2014) | reverse complement strand
TGGATGTCGTCCCTGTCGAAAGGAGTCACCACGGCGTCGAGCAGTTCGTCTATTATCCTGTCCGTAATCCTGTCTCCGAGGGTTTCACATTCCTTGATGCGGTGCGCATAGATTCTGCGCGTATCGGCATCATCCTCCCTGGTCTGCTCAAGCAGCAGCGCCGCAGCCTTCTTTATATTCTCCGCCGACTGCACGAAAAGCGGGAAAAAGCGTTTCTCCTTGACTACAAATAACTGAAGAATCTTGTCTATGTTCATATCCTTAAAGGGTTCTTGTCTCGTAATATCTTCTTACTTCTCACCATCCTGTTCCCCGCCGCACTTCCTGTCATACTTCTGGAAGTAAGAATTGTTGGACACATACTCCGGCACCGTCTTCTTCATCAGTATGACCATATCCGGGATGTTCACCGCCCTGCTCAGCGTCTCAAGCTCATCCACGACCTTGAGGGCCTCGCCGAGGTCATACTGCCGCACCTTGGCTATGCGGATTTTGGAATGTACCGTAGGTTCGGTGTTCTCGACGTCGGAAAGCACCTCCTCGTAGAGTTTCTCCCCGGGACGGAGTCCGGTGTAGACTATCTGTATATCCTTGTCCGGCACAAGTCCGGAGAGTTCTATCATACGCCTCGCGAGCGAGTCTATCTTGACTGGCTTCCCCATATCGAACACGCAGATGCGGTTCTCCGTCTTGAGCGTGGCGGCTTCCAGCACCAGCCGGCAGGCTTCCGGGATAGTCATAAAGAAGCGGGTTATATTCTTGTCGGTGACGGTCACGGGACCCCCGGAGGCAATCTGCCCGCTGAATCGCGGGATAACCGAACCGTTGGAACCCAACACGTTGCCGAAACGCGTCGTGACGAACTTCGTCTTCCCCGCCGCTCTGCCCGCCTCGATGGCGAGGCCGAGGCTCTGCACATAGATTTCGGCGAGCCGCTTGGTGCAGCCCATGATATTGGTCGGATTTACGGCCTTGTCGGTGGATATCATCACCATCTTCTCCACTCCGTACTCCACGCACTTGTCAGCCACGTTGCGGGACCCCACCACATTGACCAGCACCGCCTCGCAGGGATTCTCCTCCATCAGCGGCACGTGCTTGTAGGCGGCGGCGTGGAAAACTATCTGCGGCCCGTATTTCCTGAACGCGAAATCCAGCCTCGGCTGCAGCCTCACGTCCCCTATCACCGGCACATAGTCGAGCTGCGGGAACTCCCTGTCGAGTTCGAGACGGAGATTGTGCATAGGCGTTTCGGCATTGTCGAAAAGTACGAGCCTCCTGATTCCGAAGCCGGCAAGCTGACGGCAGAGTTCCGAACCTATGGAGCCGGCGGCCCCCGTCACCATCACCACCTTGTCCTTGAACTCCGCCCTGATGGCATCGAGGGAAATCTTTATCTCCTCCCTGCCCAGAAGGTCCTCTATCTTGACTTCGCGCACATTGAGCCTGCCTTCCGTCCCGGCTGCGCCGAGTTCGTCTATAGTCGGCACAATCAGCATCTTCAGCCCGTACCTGGTGCACAGCCCCACAAGATTGGTCTGTTCCCGCTGCACATCCTTATCGGTCGCGAAGATGATTCCGCCGAGGGAGAGGGAGTCAATCATCTTCCCGAAGCCCTTCCCGTCCCCCGGGGCATATACCCTCTTGTCGAAGAACATAGTATCCCCCAGACTGCTGTCGGCGGAGAAGAATCCGACCACCTCATAGTGGCTCGAATCGCGCAGCCGCGTCACCGTCGCCACGGACTTGTCGCTGATGCCGTAGACCAGCACCCTCATCCTCTTCTGAAGTTCCCTCATACGGGACTTATAGCTGTCATAGACCACAATCATCAGAAGCCTGACCATACAGAGTATCACCAGCGAGAGCAGCGCGTCCGCAATCAGCATCAGCAGCACCGGAACGGAGAATCCGACGGTCACCGCCACCGCAAGCCCCATAATCGCAGCCTTCCCCAGCGCGGCAAGCCCGAAGACCGCGGTATCCTTGAACGTAAAGTGCCGTATGACTATCGTATAAGCCTTCAGCACATAGAACATCAGCGCGGATCCAAGCAGAGAAGAGAGTCCCCATACAGTGTTGAACGCCCTCGATTCTACCGCATCGACCCTGCAGAAAAAGGCGATGATGGCCACCGCGACGGAAGCGAGGAGCGAGAGGCAGATGTCCATCGTGAAGATGAGGCGTCTGTCAAGAAATCTATGTTTAAACCTGTCCAACATAATTTTATAGGGGGGGGGTAATCATAAGTAAAGTGTTTGTTATCAGAACTTTATGGCTAGATTTATCCCGCCGGAGCCGTACACCGGATCCACCGACGGCAGCACGGACACGTCCATACGGAAAAGCCGCTTGACGGGGTTGAGCATCCATTCGCCTATATGAGCGCAGAAGATTCCAGTCCCGGCCCCGGCAATCACATCGCTGCACCAGTGCTTGTCATCGTGGAGGCGCAGCACTCCGACTCCGGCAGCCAGAGCATAGGCGCATATGCCCCAGCCCCAACCATATTCCATACGTACAAACTCCGCCCCGGTAAAGGCTATTCCGGTATGCCCGGAAGGGAAGGACATGGCATCGGAAGCATCAGGTCTGGGAGAATCTATGAGGGTCTTCATCGTGCGTGTCACCGCAGCAATGCTTATCGCCGACAGCCCGCAGACTATCGCCCTCTCCGCAAGGCTGTGTTCGGCCTCCACTCCCAAAGTACCGAGACCTACGGCAAAAATAAACGGAGCATACTGGGCGTAGTCGTCGATTATCGCCTTCGGTGCAGTGCCTCTCCAGGCCAAAGCCCTGTTCCTCATATAATTGTCAAAACTGTCGTGTGCGAAGCAATGTATGATGACTCCGGCAGACAGCAACGCCGCAGGGGCGATAATCTGAGTCACCCTGAACTCCGTGTCCGGGCCTCTCCTGAGTTTGCGGTCGAGGCGGGCGTTGATGCTGTCCGGGCGTTCAAACGCCAGCTGAGCCGAGACCGGACCGGCGGCGCAACATAGGATCAATGCGGTCAGAATGAGCGTCAGAAGGATTCTCATCTGCCCTTGTACATCTGTTCGTAGTACTTCTCGTACTCCCCGCTTGTCACCCTGTCCATCCATTCCTGATTGTCAAGATACCAGCGGACCGTCCTTTCTATGCCCTCCTCGAACTGCAGGGAAGGCTTCCATCCCAGTTCGCGCTTGAGCTTGGTGGAGTCTATCGCGTAGCGGAGGTCGTGTCCGGCGCGGTCGGTGACATAAGTTATGAGATCCTCGTCGGCCCCCTCAGGACGGCCGAGAACCCTGTCCGTCACCTTGATGAGGGTCTTCACGATGTCGATGTTCTTCCACTCGTTGAATCCGCCGATATTGTAGCTGTCGGCAATCTTCCCCCTGTGAAATATGAGGTCTATGGCACGTGCGTGGTCCTCCACGTACAGCCAGTCGCGCACATTCTGTCCCTTCCCGTATACAGGCAACGGACGGCGGTGGCGTATATTGTTGATAAACAGAGGAATAAGCTTCTCAGGGAATTGGTACGGGCCGTAGTTGTTGGAGCAGTTGGTCAAAATCGTCGGCATCCCGTAGGTGTCGTGGAACGCCCTCACGAAATGGTCGCTCGAAGCCTTGCTCGCGCTGTACGGACTGTGGGGCTGATATTTCATATCCTCGGTGAAGAACCTGTCCCCGAAAGGGCCGCCTCCGCACTCCCCGCTCTCAGGACAGCCGTCGGGACGGTTCATCTCCAGAGCCCCGAACACCTCATCGGTCGATATGTGGTAGAACCTCTTGCCCTCGTACTTCTCAGGAAGTTCCTCCCAATGGAGGCGCGCCGCCTGAAGCAGGCTCAGCGTCCCCAGCACATTGGTCTTCGCGAAGGTGAACGGATCCTTTATCGAACGGTCCACGTGGCTCTCGGCGGCGAGGTGTATCACCCCGTCAACCTTCTCCTCGCGCATCAGGGAGAGCATAGCGTCGAAATCGCAGATGTCCTCGCGCACGAAGCGGTAATTGGGAGCGTCTTCTATGTCCTTGAGATTCTCAAGGTTTCCGGCATAAGTCAGCTTGTCCACGTTCACCACCCTGTACTCAGGGTACTTCTTCACGAACAGGCGGACGACGTGACTCCCTATGAAGCCTGCGCCTCCGGTAACTATGATTGACCGCGCATAATCCATATTCAAGATTCGTTTTTCCATCGTTAATCGCACAAAAATAGTTATTTTTGCACGAAATGCCAACAAAACCTCCCATATATCTCTACACGGACGGGGCCGCCAGCGGCAATCCCGGACCCGGAGGCTACGGAGCCGTCCTCAAATGCGGCGACCTGCGCCGGGAACTCTCCGGGGGCTACGCCCTGACCACAAACAACCGTATGGAGCTCCTCGCCGTCATACGGGGACTGGAGGCGATACGCTGGGACGGGGCGGAAGTGCTGGTATACAGCGACTCGACCTATGTGGTGGGCACCCTTACGAAAGGCTGGAAGCGCAAGAAGAATCAGGACCTTTGGGCGCGGCTCGACACCCTCGCCGGACGGTTCTCCCTGAAATTCAACTGGATCAAGGGACACGCGGGGCATCCGGAAAACGAGCGCTGCGACCGTCTGGCGGTGGAGGCGTATTCGCAGCCGGGCCTGCCAGACGACGAAGGGTATCTTTCAGGACTGCGGGCGGAGGGAATGTAAAGGAATAACTTGCAAGACAATATATGCAGAACGACAAAATCA
>CAVGPE010000079.1:7229-13831 GCA_963631065.1 Ruminococcus bicirculans (ex Wegman et al. 2014) | reverse complement strand
GGCGTATTCGCTGCCCGCTCTGCCGAAGGACGAGGGGTATCTCTCTGCCCTGCGGGGCGGATGTCCCGGGCCTGACGGAAACCCGCCCGGCGAGGAGGCCGGCGGCGGCGATGCGGCCCATCCCGGGATGTAACGGAATCAAGATAAAGAACATATATGCAGAACGACAAAATCATAGTAGGCATCACCCAGGGTGATTCCAACGGCATCGGGTACGAAGTCATCATCAAGGCTCTCGGAGACCCGAGGATACTCGAACAGTTCACTCCCGTCATCTACGGCTCCTCAAAGCTCTTCGGATTCTACCGCAAGTCCATCCCGGAGATAGAGCAGATGGACACCAACGCCATAGCCGATGCCTCGGAAGCGCATCCGAAGCGCATCAATATAGTGAACTGCCTGCCGGACAGCACTTTTGCGGAGCCTGGGCAAGCCACCGCGGAGTCCGCCAAGGGCGCGATTATCTCGCTGCAGACAGCCATACGCGAACTCAAGGAGGGCAAGATAGATGTGCTGGTCACCGGCCCTATCAACAAGAAGGCGATGTCCAACGAGGGCTTCGGTTTCCCGGGGCACACCGAATATATCCAGAACGCCTTCGGAGTCAACGACGTGGCGATGTTTATGGTGAGCCACAGGCTCAAGCTCGCCGTAGTCACCGGGCATATTCCGCTGAAGGACGTGCCGTCACAGATTACGGAAGAGAAGATACTCAGCAAGCTGCGCCTCATCAACGAGTCGCTCAAGCAGGACTTCACCGTGGACCAGCCGCGCATAGCCGTGCTCAGCCTCAACCCGCACAGCGGAGACGGCGGGCTGCTCGGCACCGAGGAGCAGGACATCATCATCCCGGCCATCCGCAGAGCGTCGGAAGAAGGAATACTCGCCTTCGGCCCGTTCTCTCCGGACGGATATTTCGGGCTGAGCCACTATGAGAATTTCGACGCGACCCTCGCGATGTACCACGACCAGGGACTCTCCCCGTTCAAGGCCCTCTCCTTCGAAGACGGGGTCAATTTCACTGCGGGGCTTCCGGTCGTCCGCACTTCTCCGGACCACGGCACGGCTTTCGAGATGGCCGGACGCGATGAGGCAGACCCACGCTCTATGCGGGCCGCCATCTTCACGGCCATCGACATCTTCCGCAGCCGTCAGGCCTGGAAAAAGCTTCAGGAAGGGAAGATGCAGGAGCGCAGACTCGACAGCCAGGAACGCCGCGAGCGTCCCGGCAAGCCGCAGATAGCATAAGCCCCCGTCGGGATCAGAGTCCGTACTTCCCGGACTGTTCGCGGGTGAGGGAGGCGAGGACATCCGGGTCGAAGTAGTTGATTTTCATCGCCCTCTTCACCTCGGAGAGAGTCTGCGCCGCAACTGCGCGCGCCACCTCCGAACCCTTGCGCAGGGCCTCATAGACGGCGGGGATATCCTTTTCGAGTTCGTGGCGGCGGACTCTTATCGGCTCAAGTTCCGACTGCAGCACCGCATCGAGGAACTTCTTGATTTTCACGTCGCCCAGTCCGCCCCTGCGGTAATGGTCCTTCAGCTCGTCAAGCCCGGCATATTCCGGCAGGAATTCCGGGAAATGCTCCGGACGGCAGAAGGCGTCGAGGTATGTAAACACCGTATTGCCCTCGATATGTCCCGGATCCGAGACCTTGAGATGCTCCGGGTCAGTGTACATCCCCATCACCTTCTTGCGCACGGTCTCCGGATCGTCCGCGAGATAGATGCAGTTGCCCAGCGACTTGCTCATCTTCGCGCCCCCGTCGGTACCCGGCAGGCGGCGGCAGGCGTCCCTCTCGGGCAACAGAATCTCCGGCTCCACAAGCACGGGAGCATAGACGGAGTTGAATTTCCTGACTATCTCGCGGGTCTGCTCTATCATCGGCTCCTGATCCTCGCCCACCGGCACGGTGGTGGCCTTGAAGGCGGTGATGTCGGCGGCCTGGCTTATCGGATAGCAGAAGAATCCGACAGGCGTCCCGGCCCTGTTGTCGGAGCCGTCGCCGCTGTCCGAGAATCCGCGCAGCTGTATTTCCTGCTTCACCGTAGGATTGCGCTGCAGGCGCTGCACGGTGACGAGATTCATATAGAAGAACGTCAGCTCGGTGAGCTCGCTGACCTGAGACTGGATGAAGAGGGTGGACCTGGCCGGGTCAAGTCCTGCGGACATATAGTCCAGCGCGACCTCTATGATGTTCTGCCGCACCTTCTCCGGGTTGTCGGCATTGTCGGTCAGGGCCTGCGCGTCGGCTATCATCACGAACAGCTTGTCGTAGAGTCCGCTGTTCTGCAGCTCCACCCTGCGGCGCAGGGACCCGACATAATGTCCTATGTGCAGCCGCCCCGTAGGGCGGTCTCCGGTGAGGATTATCTTCTCCATATCAGTCCTTTACAGAGTTCAACTCCTCGCGCACCCTGCTCTCTATCTCGTCGCACAGCTCCACGTTGTCCTTGAGCAGCTGCTTGACCGCGGCAAGTCCCTGCGCCAGCTTGTCTTCCTTATAGCTGAACCAGCTCCCGCTCTTATGGATGATGTCGAAGCCGACTGCGAGATCCACTATCTCGGCAATATGCGAGATGCCCTCGCCGTACACTATGTCGAACTCGGCCTTCTTGAAAGGCGGGGCCATCTTGTTCTTCACTACCTTCACCCGCGTGCGGTTGCCCAGAGCCTCGTCCCCGTCCTTGAGCTGGGTGGTGCGGCGCACATCGATGCGCACGGACGCGTAGAACTTCAGCGCGTTGCCGCCCGTGGTCGTCTCCGGGTTGCCGAACATCACCCCTATCTTCTCGCGGAGCTGGTTGATGAATATGCAGCAGGTGTTGGTCTTGGCTATGTTGGCGGTGAGCTTGCGCAGGGCCTGGCTCATCAGGCGGGCCTGGAGGCCGACCTTGTTGTCCCCCATCTCGCCCTCAATTTCGGCCTTCGGGGTCAGCGCGGCCACGGAGTCGATGACTATGATGTCGATGGCCCCGCTCCGGATGAGGTTGTCAGCTATCTCAAGGGCCTGCTCCCCGTTGTCCGGCTGGGAGATCAGCAGTGTCTCCAGATTGACCCCGAGCGCCTGCGCATAGCTCCTGTCGAAGGCGTGTTCGGCATCTATCATAGCGGCAATGCCCCCCGCCTTCTGCGCCTGAGCTATCGCGTGGATGGCCAGCGTCGTCTTGCCGCTGGACTCCGGTCCGTATATCTCCACGATTCTACCCCTCGGATAACCTCCTATGCCGAGCGCGTGGTCAAGCGCGATGGAGCCGGTCGGTATGACCTGCACGTCCCACTTCGGCTGGTCACCGAGCGTCATAATCGTCCCCTTGCCGTAATCCTTTTCAATCTTGTCGATAGTGGCCTGCAGCGCCTTGAGCTTCGCGGCGTTCACGTCCTGCCCCTGTACTTCAACTTCTTTAGCCATAAATTCTGCTTTTTACATTAAATCAAAAAAGTTTTTCTATAGTCCCTACGGCGCACTTCCGCCGTAGGGACAAATATATTAATAATTCTTGAAAATTATACTTAATTTTGTCCTTGCAATCCGCAGCGCCGCCGCCACCAATCCCGGCATCCGCGCGGAGGCACATACCATAAATATGAAGGAGAAACTGTTGGGAATGAGCCTCGTGGAGCTGAAGGAAGCGGCTGAAAGCTGCTCCCTCAAGCCCTTCGTGGGCAGGCAGCTCGCGGATTGGCTGTACGGCAAGCGCGTGCGGAGCTGGGACGGGATGGTCAATATTTCCAAGGCCGCCCGGGAAAGGCTCGCGGAGCGTTTCGACCTGGGAGTGACGGCCCCCGAAGGCAGTCTGCGCTCCTGCGACGGCACGGTGAAATACCTCTTTCCCGTCTCCTGCCGCCACGCCGGAAGCCCTCCCGCCGGGGAGGAAAGCACGATAGAGGCGGTGGTGATTCCGGACGATGAGCGCAGGACGCTCTGCGTGAGTTCCCAGGCGGGCTGCCGTATGGGCTGCCGCTTCTGTATGACGGGACGCAACGGTTTCCGGGGCAGCCTCGACCGCGCGGACATACTCAACCAGTTCATCAGCGTCGACGAGTCCTCCACCCTGACCAATGCCGTCTTTATGGGTATGGGGGAGCCGCTGGACAACTACGACTCTGTCAGCGCCGCCATAGAAGCCCTGACCGCCGACTGGGGATTCGGATGGAGTCCCAAGCGCGTCACGCTCAGCACGGTGGGAGTGATTCCCGTGCTGAAGAGCTATCTTGACGGGCAGCGCTGCCACATCGCGGTCAGCCTCCACAATCCCTTCCACGACGAGAGACTGGAGATGATGCCGGCGGAGAAGGCCTGGCCGATTGCGGATGTCGTCGGACTGCTGCGGGAGTACGACTTCAGCGGACAGAGACGGGTCAGCTTCGAATATACGATGTTCTCCGGATTCAACGACGACAAGCGCCACGCCGACGCGCTGATACGGATGCTGCGGGGGCTGGAGTGCCGCGTCAATCTCATACGCTTCCACAAGATTCCGGACTTCCCCTACGAGAGCTCATCGGACAGGAAAATGGAAGAATTCAGGGACAGACTCAACAATAACGGAATACTATGCACGATAAGGACATCAAGGGGAGAAGACATACTCGCGGCCTGCGGTCTGCTTGCAGGTCAGCGTTCTGCGCGGCACTGACGCTTCTGACGGGGCTGGGGGCCGCCGCCCAGAACTATCCGAACGGACTGTCGATGGACAGCGCGGACCCGCGCCGGGACTCCATATTCATCAGACAGGTCAGGATGAGGATGACCCGGATACGGGCGGAAGAACACCGTCCGACCGTGGCGCTCGTCCTCTCCGGAGGCGGGGCCAAGGGCGCGGCGCAGGTGGGGGTGCTGAAATATCTGGAAGAGATTGAGATGCCGGTGGATATGGTGCTTGGCACCAGCATCGGAGGACTTATCGGAGGGCTTTATGCCGTGGGTTACCGCAGCGCGGACTTCACGGAACTCTTCACCTCCCAGGACTGGATGACCACCCTGTCCGACGCCATACCTCAGAGCTACATATCGTACTCCGACAAGATGGACAACGCAAGATATGTGGCCCGGATCCCGTTCCACAATGCCGTAGAGGTGCTGGAGGAGACGCACGCCGGGCAGAGGGAGAGCGACCGGGACATCTCCGGCAGGCAGGCGTTCGTGAGTTCCCTGCCTTCGGGCTACGCCTACGGGTTCAATGTAAACAATCTGCTCTCCAGCCTGACTGTGGGCTATCAGGACAGCCTGGCGTTCCGCGACCTGCCCACCCCGTTCGTCTGCGTCGCAGCCGACCTTGTCTCCAACAAGGCCAAGAACTGGGGCGCGGGTTCGCTCAAGACCGCTATGCGCTCCACTATGTCCATCCCCGGACTGTTCAACCCGGTACGCACAGAGGGGATGATACTCGTGGACGGAGGCACGCGCAACAACTTCCCCGCCGATATAGCGAGAGCGATGGGAGCGGACATAATAATTGGTGTGGAACTCTCCGATTTGAATCCGGGCTATGATGAAATCAACAATCTGGGAGACATTGTCTCACAGTTCATCAGCATGCTCGGCAAGGACGCGTTCGACAAGAACGTGGGCATACCGGACGTCTTGATCAAGCCGAGCATCTCGGAATACAATATGATGAGCTTCAACCGGACAGCCGTGGACACGATGATTGCGAGAGGCTACCGAGCGGCTCTCTCCAAAGAGGACGAGCTTCTCGCAGTCAAGCGCAAGGTCGGGAGAGCGGAGATGAAGGAGCCGGAGGAGAGAGCCGTCAATATAGCCGACACCGAAGTCAGAATCTCATCCGTGGAATTCCGGGGGATTACCGCTCAGGAAGCCCGCCTGCTGAGCCGCATCATAAAGATAAAGGAGGGGGAGGAGCTTGACAAGGCCCGTATTGACGACGCTATGTGCAGGCTGCAGGCGACCGGGGCGTTCTCGTCCATCACATATTCCCTGCTCGGCAGCGGAGAGCCGTTCAGACTGGTTTTCGACTGCGTCACAGCTCCTACCAACAGTATCAGCTTCGGGGCCAGGATGGACACCGTGGAATGGGCCTCGATGCTGCTCAATGTCGGTCTCAACACCAACAGCCTCACCGGCTCGCGCTTCAATGTCTCCGCCAAGCTGGGACAGAACCTTATGGCCGGCGTACATTATGCATATAACCTTCCGGGGATGCCGGCCATCAACTTTGAGGGGAAGGTCTTCAGTTACAAGGGTATGCTCACGACCATAGGCGAAACGACGACTATGACGATGGACGCGCCCCTCTGGGGACACAGGGAGATGCTGTACCTCACCGACGTAAGCTGGACAAGGCTCAATTTCAAGCTCGGTCTCAAGAACGAATACTACAGATTCAGCCGGGGTTCCGTACTTGGATCCCTTATCGAAGATATGGCCGGCAGGGACGCGCTTGAGGGGGAATATGTCGGGCCGTTCGCCACCGGACACTGGTACAGCTTCGACAACTGCTACTACCCGAGTTCAGGCTCAAGCCTTTCCTTTGCCGTCAATTACGACATACTGAAGGAGGGCGATCCGGACTTCACCCCCATACTGGCCCTCGGCCTGGACTTCAAGAAGGTGTTTCCTCTCGGTGAAGGAATCGCG
>CAVGPE010000079.1:930-7219 GCA_963631065.1 Ruminococcus bicirculans (ex Wegman et al. 2014) | reverse complement strand
GCTGCACTTCCGCAGTATCGTAAATAACGGCTATCACGCCGGAGAGGACGGAGAATACAGGAAGGAGTGGTCCACGATGCACTCAAATCTTGTCGGAGGCGACATTCAGGGACGCTACACCGAGCAGCAGGTTCCGTTCTTCGGCATCAACAACGCCTCGCTTGCGGACGACCACCTCGCCACCGCAGTATTGGAGCTCCGCACCAATCCGTTCAAGAAGCTCTATGTCTCGGCCCTTGCCGGAATAATGGAGAGCAACGGCTCGCTCAATGAATTCATCACGCAATTCGACCCCGACTGCGCCGCACTCGGTCTGGCGGCAGGCTACAATTTCATCGGAGGGCCTCTGAAAATGCACGTCCACTGGTCGCGGGCATATAAATGGGGATTCTACGCCTCACTGGGATTCGACTTCTGATATGGATGAGCGGAGCAGAAAGGTTCTCGCCTCCCTTCAGGCCCTGTGCGCCAGGAGGGAATACTGCATCGGGGATATGCGCCGCAAGGCCCTCGAAAGGCTCGACGGCGACACGGAAGCGGCCCGGGAGCTGACTGAATCCCTCGTCGCGGACGGATTTATCGACGAACTCCGCTATGCGGCGGCTTTCGCCTCCGAGAAGTCCTCGCTCGCGGGATGGGGTCCGATAAAGATACGCAGAACCCTGCTATCCAAGGGGATACCTCAGGAGACCATAGCGGCGGCGCTGGACAGGACGGACAGGGAGAAGGCGGAATCGAGGCTCGAAAGGCTTCTGGTCGGCAAATGGAAATCCCTGGAGGGAGACCCTCAGGGTAAGCTGAAGCTGCTGCGCTTCGCGCTCTCCAGAGGCTATGAATACGACGATGTCCGCACTCTGGCGGACAGGATTACCGGCGGGGCAGCCTGAGGCGGAACTTCAGATTGCGGAAGCCCTCCCCCTCCACGATTCCTTCCTGCTCAAAGCCGAGCCTCCGGTAGGCTTCTCCCCCGTCCCCGCACTCCGCGTCGGCGTAGCTCATCACATCGTCAGGCCCAACTTCATCGATAAAGGCTCTCAGCAGCTTGCTCATCCCGCCCACCACGCGCACTCCGGAGAGCGAGGCGTAGCGTATCCATTCGTAGGAACTCACCTTCCTCTCCCCCTTCTGCCAGCGGCGGGCATTGGAAAAGGAGGCCACCGCCACAAGCGTACCGGGAGGACAGACGAACTCCGACACTCCGGTACTCCTCTCCACGAAGAGCCCGTAGCGGTAGCGGCTTCCGGTATCGCCAAGACGGTGATTCGCATTGATGAACTCAGCCGCCGTCCTCCTGTCGATGCGGCGGACGGAGCAGTTGCGGGCATATATTCCGGGAGCAGGCCCCATCACTCCCCCTCGGCGGCGATGGCTTCATTGAAGCAGCTGCGGCAGAGAGGTTCATAGACATCCTTCTCTCCGAGCAGCACGAGCGAGCGGCTCTTGCTCAGACGGTGCGAATGGTTGGCGAGGTTGCCGCATTTCACGCAGATGGCGTGTACCTTCTGCACGTCCTCGGCTACCGCCATCAGTTTCGGAATCGGCCCGAAAGGCACTCCCATATAGTCCGTGTCCAGTCCGGCCACGATGACCCTCACTCCCCTGTCGGCAAGCTTCTGGCACACTTCAACCAGACTTTCGTCGAAGAACTGCGCCTCATCCACGCCCACCACCTGCACATCGTCTCCGATTTCGAGCATCTGGGAGGCCTTGCTGATGGGGATGGAACTGATTTTATGGAAGTCGTGCGAAACCACCTCCACATCGGAATAGCGCTTGTCTATCGCGGGCTTGAATATGGCTATGCTCTGGTTGGCGAACTGTGCGCGGCGCAGACGGCGGATCAGCTCTTCGGTCTTGCCGGAGAACATTGAGCCGCATACGACCTCGATACAGCCCGATTTCCTGTGGTTTTCAGAAAACATTGCTTAAATTTGTAGATGCACTCGCAAAGATAGCAATATTTGCTTTATGGAGAACGCGGCAAAAGGCAGCTTATACATAGTGCCGACTCCTGTCGGCAACCTTGAGGATATGACGCTCAGGGCGATACGGGTACTCAAGGAGGCTGATGTAATCCTCGCTGAGGACACCCGCACGAGCGCCGTGCTGCTCTCCCGCTACGAAATCAGGGGCAGACTGCTCTCCCACCACAAGTTCAACGAACACAAGACCGCGGAGATGATAAAGGAGCGCATTCTCAAGGGGGAGAACGTGGCTCTGATCAGCGACGCCGGCACGCCGGGCATATCCGACCCGGGATTCCTGCTCGCGAGGACCTGCGCGGACGAGGGCATCGAAGTCATCACCCTCCCCGGAGCCACCGCCTGCATCCCGGCCGTGGTCTCGTCGGGACTCCCCTGCGACCGCTTCTGCTTCGAGGGTTTCCTCCCGCAGAAAAAGGGCCGGTCCACCAGACTTGAAAACCTTACAAACGAAACGAGAACTATGATATTCTACGAATCCCCCAGACGTCTGGTGAAGACGCTGGAACAGTTTGCGGAAGTCTTCGGGGCGCAGCGGGCTTGCTGCGTGTCGAGGGAGATTTCCAAACTGCACGAGGAGCACCGCAGGGGCACCCTCGAAGAAGTCGCCGCGCATTTCCGCAGCGAGGAGCCGAAAGGCGAGATAGTGATAAGCGTGGCAGGAGTCCCGCAGGAAGCCCGCCGCGAACACCGCAACAAATACAGAGATATGGAGGAGAGGAGCTGTGGAGAAGAAGAAGCGGAACTCGCAGAATAGCGCGACATTCAAGATCGGAGCGATATCGCTCATATTCCTCATCATAGGCTACCAGGCCGCAGTATTCATCCACCGCAGCGCGATTCTGAAGATAGAAGCCCTGCGCGACAATCCGGATACCGTGTATATAGTGAAGCACTCTCCGGAAAGGATGGCGGATACCGGAGACGGAAGCTCCGGGGAGGGACTTCGCAAGAGCGGCAATGCCTCCACCGTCCGGGACGGGTCGCGGAAGAGCGGCAATGCGGGCGGCTCCGGGGAGAGCTTCGACACCGTCCGCCGCTATGCCGGCCACAGCAGGACCGTCCGTGCGGTCAGGGCGCAGACGAGGAAGGCGGAGTCTTTCCGCTTCAATCCCAACGAAGCCCCGGTGGAGGACCTTGTCCGGCTCGGATTCAGCGAGAAGCAGGCGGCCTCCATCGACAACTACCGCAAGAAGGGCGGACGCTTCCGCCGCAAGAGCGACTTCGCCAAGTCGTTCGTCGTCTCAGATTCCATTTTCCGCCGGCTCGAACCCTATATCGACATCCCTCTGACCGACATCAACTCTGCGGACTCGGCCTCCTTCGACGCGCTTCCGGGCATCGGCCCCTACTTCGCCGCCAAGATGGTGGAATACCGGCGGAAGCTCGGAGGATATTCCCATACGGAACAGCTGATGGACATATATAATTTCGACCGGGAGAAATATGACGCCCTCAAGGATCTGATATGCTGTTCGCCGCCGCAGCCCTTCCGCCTGTGGACTCTGCCGGAGGACAGCCTGCGGCTACATCCGTATGTCGGAGGACGTGCGGAAGCCCGGGGCATCGTCCGCTTCAGGGAGAACAGTCCCCCGGACAGTCTGACGGTGGAAGCTTTGTCCCGCGCCGGAATCCTCCCGGAGGACCGGGCGGCCAAGCTCGCCCGCTGCCGCATCGCGGCACCGCCGCGGGATTAGAAGCTGTCAGTATGCATTATCTTCGATGAGTTTCTGAATGCCAACCATAAGGAAGGCCTTGTCGCAATGCGAGAGGAAGCACCTGACGCGGCATACGGGGATTCGCGATTTAGTGGCTGCAGGGGCTATCTGCGCGGATGATGCCGCAGCACTGCGGCCTGCCAGGTACTGGAGTCGATGTGCGTGTATATCTCGGTCGTCAGTATGGACTCGTGTCCGAGCATTTCCTGCACCACCCTCAGATCGGCCCCGTTCTCTATGAGATGAGTGGCGAAAGAATGGCGAAAAGTGTGCGGGGAGATATTCTTCAGCACCCCCGCGAGAAGGGCCTGACGCTTGACTATATTGAACACGGCGACACGGCTCATCGGGGAGCCGAAACGGTTGAGGAACGCTATGTCGTCATACTGCCGGGAGGAAGCCTCGGGACGCACCGCGAGATAGTCCGCGAATGCCTTGCGCGCCATCTCCCCCATAGGCACGAGGCGCTCCTTGTCGCCCTTGCCTATCACCCTCACGAAGCCCTCGTCGAGATAGACGCGGGATATCCGCAGCGAACAGGCCTCGGAAACCCGCAGCCCGCAGCCGTAGAGAATTTCGAGTATCGCCCTGTCCCGCAGCCCGGACGGAGCGGAGAGATTGACCGACTCCATAATCGCGTCCACCTCCCCGACGGAAAGCACATCCGGGAGATGCCTGCCGATTTTGGGCTGGTCGAGCCTGTCGCAGGGATTGTCCCCCCGCTCCCCTTCAAGTATCAGCCAGTCGAAAAACGAGCGCAGCGCACTCAGCATCCTCGCCTGGGAGCGGGAGCCGAGACTGTCCGCACGGGAGGCCATATAGGATTCAATCTGAGCGGAAACCGCCTCCGAAGGGGAGCAGCCGCAACTGTCGAGAAAAAGGGCGACGTCCCGGCAATATGCGGCGACGGTATTCGGGGACATACCCCGTTCCACCTTAAGATAATAAGAATAATCCTGCAGTATCGCATTCCCTTTCATACTCAGAAGCTGTTTTGAAATAATTCCTCTCTTTTCTTACACGGCCTTTCCGGCCATTTTCATCTTTGTCATCGGTCACATAGCCACCGCTACGCTCCCTCTTCCAAAGCCTAAACTGCCTCGAAAATTCCGCATAATAAAATTCGGGAATCATTTCAAAACAGCTTCTCAAGTTCCGCAAGTGATAAAACTTGTTGTGAAACCTGTGTTCCGCAAGCGCGAAACACATATTTCACAGAGGGCGAATATACTCAAAATTTCGCTACCTTTGCCGGAATGAAACGCCGCTTATCGCCAATACTGGCTCTTACCGTCCTCCTCGCCGCCGCCTGCACGCCGGAGAGACTCCCTTCCGCAGTACAATATGACTCCGTATTCATCTACTGCGCACTCGGATACAACAACCTAAACTCCGCCCTCAGAAACGACCTGGAGGAGCTGCGTTCCGGAGAACTTCCGCACAAGGGGCATCCGAAGGCCGCCGTGGCCTTCTGCCACAACCTCAGCGGAGACGGAAGCTATACCACGCCCAACTCCCCGGTGCTGCTGCAGATATGCGAAAAGGACGGCGCGACGGTGCTGGACACGCTGAAGATATACCCGCCGGAGACCGTCAGCGCCTCTCCGGAGACCATCAGGCAGATGCTCACCGATGTCAGGGAACTCTTCCCGTCCAAAAGCTACGGGATGCTGTTCTCCTCGCACGCGACCGGCTGGATACCCGCAGGATACCGCACGGACAGCGAGAGTTCCGGACGGCTCTTCAGCACCTCCGCCCTGGCAGTGCCGGAGGAGAGTTCCGGAGAATTTCCGCTCACCAAATCCGTCGGGGCCCAATATTACAGAAAGAGCGGTACGACCTATGCCGAAGAGATGGACCTCAGGGAATTCGCCGGGGCCATCCCGATGAAGATGGACTATATGATATTCGACGCCTGCCTGATGGGCGGGGTGGAGGTGGCCTGGGAGCTGAAGGACATCTGCGACAGGCTGGTCATCTCCCCTGCGGAAATCATATCCGACGGGATGGTCTATTCTTCTATGCTGCACCATCTGCTGGCCGGGACGAGGCCGGACCTCAAGGCCATATGCGAGGAATATTTCGACTACTACAACTCACAGAGCGGGAATTCCCGCTCCGCCACCATCTCCCTCGTCGAGTGTTCAGGTCTCAGGATGCTCGCCAAGGTCTGCGCCGGCATCATATCCGACCACAGGGAGGAATTCGACGCCATCGACAGGAATGCCGTCCAGCCGTATTTCTACGACCGGAAGAAGTGGTACTTCGACCTTCGCGACGCACTTCTGCAGATGGAGCTCAGCCCGTATGAGTTCGCCAACCTCGAAGGCGCCCTTGAGGGATGCATCAGCTACCACGCGGAGACGGAGTATTTCTTCAACACCCGTCTCGATAGATGCTGCGGCCTCAGCGTCTATCTCCCCGACCCCGCCAGGCCGGGACTCAACGACTACTACAAAACTCTGGGATGGAACGAAGCCACCGGTCTGGTGCAGTAAGGGCGGATTTTGAGAAGCTGTTTTGAATTGTTTTCAAATTTATTTCACTATATTTGCGCCGCATTTGGCCCTTCGCCGCGAAAGGCGGATC
>CAVGPE010000079.1:0-897 GCA_963631065.1 Ruminococcus bicirculans (ex Wegman et al. 2014) | reverse complement strand
CCGGCTACGGTTTTGGTGCAATGGGATCTGATATGTTTTTCAGATTGAGTAACACATTTTAATTTTTAAAAAAATGCAGCATTTCGAACTTAAAGGCCAGGTCCGCGAAGTCGGCAACAAGGCCACAATCAAGGCTTTCCGCAAGCAGGGACTCGTCCCTTGCAATCTCTACGGATGCGGTGTGGAGAATGTCCTCTTCACCGTCAACGCGAAGGAACTCAAGGCTCTCACCGACACTCCGGCATCCTACATCGTGGATCTCGTGCTTGACAACGGAAAGAAATATACGGCCGTGCTTCACGAACTTCAGTGGCATCCGGTAAGCGACGCCTGCCTCCACATCGACTTCCTCGCAGTGGACGACAAGAAGCCTATCTGCATCAACATCCCTATTGAGATTACCGGACACGCCATCGGCGTACAGCAGGGCGGCAAGTTCTTCCAGCCGACCCGCACTCTCCGCGTGAGCGCCCTGCAGAAGAATCTTCCGGACAAGGTGAGCGTGGACATCTCCGGCCTCGGACTTGAGAAGAAAATCAAGGCCGGCGACATCAGCATCAAGGATGTCACCGTCATCAGCGACAAGGACACCATCATCTGCGGCGTGAAGACCACCCGCAACGTGACGGTTGACACGACTGCCGCCGCATAAGCAAAGCCCTGATATACCGTGTCAGAGAAGACTTATCTGATAGCCGGCTTAGGCAACATCGGAGCCGAATATTCTTCGACGCGGCACAACATAGGTTTTATGATACTGGATGCCTGGGCTCAGGCGTCCGGTATTGTTTTTTCCACCGGGCGCTATGGGGATGTCGCCCTACGCAGGGACAAGGGGCGTGAAATCTGGCTTCTCAAGCCGTCCACCTATATGAATCTGAGCGGCAACGCCGTAAG
>CAVGPE010000078.1:0-8042 GCA_963631065.1 Ruminococcus bicirculans (ex Wegman et al. 2014) | reverse complement strand
CCCGACTTGAACGTGTTCAGCAGGCTGAACGGATTATACACCCCTAAAGCCTGATGGTGAAAATGATAGCCGTCGTACAACCCCTTGAGCCGCTCGTAGCACTCTTCCTTATCAAGTCCGTTCGCCGCCGCAAGCTCCTCCACGCTCCCGTCGAAATACGACTTCAATTCGGCCCCGGACATGCCGCAGATGTCTGAATACCTCAGGTCCATCGAGATGTCCTGGATATTGTTAAGACCGCTGAAGATGCTCATCTTCCCGAGCTTCGTCACCCCCGTCAGGAAGCCGAAGCGGATGAACTCGTCCTTGCCCTTAAACACGCCGTAGAAGCCCTCAAGCGTCTCGCGGAATCTGTCCCGCAGTTCGGGACGGGTGAGGTTGTCGATAATCGGCTTGTCATATTCGTCAATCAGCAACACGACCTTGCTCCCCGTCTTTCTGCTGGCGGCTTCAATCACATTGCCGAGACGTATTCCCGGAACACAGGAGCGGTTGACGCTCCCATACTCTTCTTCCCATTTGCACAGCGCGTCATCCAAAACCTTAGGCAACACATCGGAAGCGTCATAAGCCTTGCCGCTGAAATCCAGATGCAGCACCGGGTACTCCCTCCACTCCTTCTCCAGACCCTCCATCGCGAGACCTCGGAAAAGCTCCTTCCTTCCTCTGAAATACGCCTCCATAGTCGATACCAGAAGGCTCTTGCCGAAGCGTCTCGGACGGCTCAGGAAATAATACTTCCCTGTCGAAGCGAGATCGTATATCTGCGCGGTCTTGTCCACATAGACAAACCCGCCCTCCCTTATCTCCGAAAAATTCTGTATTCCAATAGGGTACAACATACGCGTTTCCTCCTTATATCTCCATATCTCTGCAAATATACCTTTTTGCACGCAAATTAAAAACTCGCCGCCGCCATCTTTCTGTCAGGCATATTCCCGATGTCGGGAATGAACGATAATGTTGCTCCCTGACAAAATATCGCCCGCAATCTTTTGGAAGCAGCCGGGTGATTCTATTTCCGTGCTGCCCGGGCGGGGCGGCAGATGAGCTGGATGTCGATGGAGTCGAGCTTGTAGCCCCGGAAGTTGCGGCCCTTGAAGTGGGCCTCCACGAGTTCGAGGAGTTCGTCGTCGATGATGTCCCGATACTCGTTGTTCACGCAGTCGTAGATGTGCAGATGCCGGAAGGTGTTGACGTCGAAGTACATCTTGTTGTTGGAACTGGTGCGCCGGCGGTAGATCTTCCGGTCGGCGAGGGTCGAGAGGGCGTTGTACACGGAAGAGATGGTTATGCCCGTGCCGGAACTGGAGGACATATATTCCGCGACCATATCCGCACTGGCGTGGCCGAGCTGCAGCATCGCCTCGTGTACGGCCAGCCTCTGCGGGGTGACCTTCAGCCCCTTCTCTTTAAGGAGCTTCCGGAAACCCTCCATATCGGGAGCGGTCTTGTCTTTAGAAGCGGTTCTGGCCATAAATATATACGGGATTTTCGAGAACGGCATTTGCGGGATTCCTTAAAGGACAGCGGAACTGTCCATACGGGGAATCGGGCGAAAGCCGCTCCGGACGGCAAAGGTAATGCTAATTTCGAATATTTCAAAATTAGGTCGGAGAAGCCGAAACTCCGCCGGAGAAGCCCGAATCACTCTCTGCCACCCGACAGAAGGGCCTCCGCGTTGGCTACGGCGGCATCTGTTATCGTCGTGCCGCTCAGCAGACGGGCGATTTCGGCGACCCTCTCCCGCCCGTCCACCCTGCGTATCGTGGAGACGGTGCGGCCCTGCGGAGTCACCTCCTTGGAGACCACATAGTGGGCATCCCCCTTGGCGGCGACCTGCGGCAGATGCGTGATTGAGAATACCTGCATACTGCGCCCCATATCGCATATCATCTGGCCCATACGGTCGGCCACGCTCCCGCTGACCCCGGTGTCAATCTCGTCGAAAACCATAGTCGGCATACCGGAGAATCCGGACATCTCGGCCTTGAGGCAGAGCATTATTCTGGACATCTCGCCGCCGGAAGCGACTTTGGACAGCTCCATAGGCTCTCTCCCCGTCGATGAGAAGAGGAAGCTGACCTTGTCCGTGCCGTCGGCGGATGCCGGCCCGTCCTCGACCCGCACCTCGAATCCGGCCCGTTCCAGCTCCAGGAAACGCAGAGAATTCACTATGGATGCCGCGAGCTTCGGGGCGGCGCTCCGGCGGGCTTCGGAGAGTTCGGCGCAGACCTTCCCGTATGCGTCCGAGAGTTCCCGCTCCCGCGATTCGAGTTCCTTTATCCGCTCTTCCAGAGCCGAAGACCCTTCTACGGCCCCTGCGAAAGAGTCCCGCTTCTCAATGAGTTCCTCTATGGTGTCGCAGCCGTGCTTTTTGAGCAGCGAGTAGAGCAGAGACATACGCTCCTCCACCGCCTCCAGTCTCGCCGGAGACAGATTCACGCGGGAAAGCCGGGTGTCCAGTTCGGAATTTATATCTTCCACCTCAAGTCTTGCGGACTCCAGCCGCGAGACGAGTTCCGGGATCTCAGGAAGGAACTGCGAGATGCGCTCCAGCTGCTTCCCGGCCTCTTTCAGCGAAGCTATGACTCCGGGGGCGTCATCTTCCTCCGGGGACAGCTCTCTGACGGCGGCGGAGAGCGACTCCATAATCTGCTCCGCATTGGCAAGACCCCTGTGTTCCTCCTCCAAGGCTTCCAGCTCCCCGCTGATGAGCTTCGCGTCCTCCAGCTGCCTGAGCTGGGCCGCATTGTACTCCCTGTCGGCATCGAGCCGCGAGAGCCTTTCCCGCAGAGAAGCGAGTTCCCCCTTGACGGAGCGAAGTTCCGCCCACAGCCGTCGACAGCCGCTGAGCCTTTCGGCATTAAGAGCGAAACTGTCCAGCACGGAGAGCTGGAATCCCCTGTCCGAAAGCAGCAGACTTCTGTGCTGGGAGTGGATGTCTATCAGCATCGGGGTCAGGCTCTGGAGCAGCCCCGTCTGTACGGGGCAGTCGTTGACAAAACTCCTCGACCTGCCGGAAGACGCTATTACCCTGCGTATCACGAGAGTACCCCCGTCCGCTTCGATGTCCTCCCCGGCAAGAAGTCCGGAGACCGCATCCGAAGCCGCATCGAACTCCGCCTCCACCACACAGGAGGATGCCCCCTCAGATATCATAGAGGCATCCGTCTTCACTCCGGAGAGCAGCGACAGGGCGCCGAGCAGAATCGACTTGCCCGCACCGGTCTGGCCGGTAATGATGACAAGACCCTCCGGGAAACTGATGTCCAGAGAGTCTATAAGAATATAGTTCCTGACGTGAAGGGACCGGAGCATAGGCTCGGGAAGGCCTAATTCTCTCCGAGCGCGTCTTCCTGGGCTACTCTGTAGTAGAGTTCACCGTTCTCGAATTCGGATATCGCCACAAGATCCGGCTTTGGCTGACGCTCGTAATATTTGGAGATTTCAATCTGCTCCTTGTTCTCGAACACTTCGTCCATCGTGTCGCGGTCGCCGGGACGGAAGTCCTCAAGCTTCTTCGCGAGTTCCTTCTTTTCGGCTACGGCTATCTGGTTGGCCCTCTTGGAGAGGATTACCACCGTCTCGTAGATGTTGCCCGTAGGCTGCGCGAGATATTTGATGTCGCGCGTGATGGTGTTTACAGGTATTTTCTTTTCCATATACTGTAAGTACGGAGACGCTCCGGGATAAAGTTTCAAATATTTTCCTTCACCTTTTCATAGAGGGCGTCAAGCTCCCTGCGGTAGGAGGATTCCGGGTATTCGCCGATGAAGTTGAGATAGTCGTCCACGAATACGAGATACCTCTCCTTCTGCTTGGCCTGCACGCTGAGGAAGGCGTATTTGTACGACGACATAGCCGAGTAGTAGAGTATGTCCTCGCGATAGACATTATCCGCATCGTCCTTGAGTATGTTCTTGAACGCCACGCGGGAGGCCTTGTAGTCCTCCATCCTGTAGTAGAGCTTCGCGTTCTCGTACGCCTTCCTGTCCAGACGCTCGCCGAGTTCCTGCAGCATATGCCGGCAGACCTCCGCATTGGCCCCCTGAGGATGGTCGATTAGATATTCGCTTATCGCGTTCATCGCGGCGTATGTCGGGGTCTGGTCGAGTTCGTAGCGGAGCGTGGCCTTGTAGAGGCAGTCCACCCGGAGGAACTCCGCGCTCTCGGCGAACGGACTGCGGGGGCAGTTGTCGAGAAACTGCTTAAAATTGGTCTCGGCGGTGTAGTAATCCTTGTTGGAGTAGTTGCTCAGACCCCAATAGTAGCGCACCGTGTCATCCCTCTCCGTGCCGTTGGTCAGGATGGCGAGCGACTCGAAGAGAGTAGCCGCGCGGGTGTATTTGCCTTTGTTGAAATAGTCGAAGGCGGCCTTGTACTTCAGGTCCACGTCGCTGCTTTCCAGCACCGTATCATATTGGGACTTGCACCCCGGCATCAGGGCGAGGGCGACAAGAGAGAGAACTGTTGCGATTTTTTTCATCCTTTCAAATATTTTTCGGCCTCAAGAGCCGCCCGGCATCCCGAAGCGGCGGCGTTGACGGCCTGACGATAACGCGGATCCTGAACATCCCCGGCGGCGAAGACACCATCCACATTGGTGCGTCCGCTGACCCCGTCCGTGACGATATAGCCGTCAGCATCGGTCTCAATCCATTCGGAAAAGAGTTCTGAGACGGGATGGTGGCCTATCGCCAGGAAGAATCCGTCCACCTTGATATCAAAAATCTCGCCATCTTTTCTCAGGAGTCTCGCGCCGGTGACCCCGTTCGCGTCGCCAAGGACCTCCTGCGTGTTGCAGTTCCAGAGGATTTCGATATTCTCCGTAGCCCTGACCCGCTCCTGCATAGCTTCGGATGCACGGAGCACATCCCGGCGGACTATCATATATACCTTGCGGCAGAGACCTGCAAGATAGGTCGCCTCTTCGCAGGCGGTGTCCCCTCCGCCGACCACGGCCACATCCTTGCGGCGATAGAAGAAGCCGTCGCAGGTCGCGCAGGCGGACACTCCGAGGCCGCGGTACTTCTGCTCCGAGGGCAGTCCGAGATAGCGTGCCGTCGCGCCGGTGGCGATAATCACTGAATCGGCCTCAATCTCCGTTTCGGAATCGACGACAAGCCTGAAAGGCCGTACGCCGAGATCCGCGGCGGTGACTGTCCCGCGCCGTATGTCGGCTCCGAGCTTCACTGCCTGTTCGCGCATCCCGTTCATCAGGACATTGGCGTCCACTCCTCCCGGGAATCCGGGGAAATTCTCCACCACGGTGGTGGTCGTGAGCTGCCCTCCCGGCTCCATCCCCTCATAGAGGACAGGGGCGAGGGCGGCGCGTGACGCGTAGATTGCGGCAGTGTAACCGGCGGGGCCTCCGCCGACTATCAGGCATCTGATGTGTTCCTTGGTATTCATAGGGGACAAAAATAGTCATTTTCCGTCAGATGCCGCCTATGTTTTCCGAAAACTTCCCCCTGCCTTAGAGGAGGCTCGTAGAGAGGTCTTTGTTGTAGATGATGCGCCGCACGGCCTGATTGACCCTGCCCCTGCTTTCGGACTTCTCGAATCTGAAATCCGACTGGAGTCCTCTCTCGCTTCTTTCAGGAAGCCTTCTGTCCCATCTTCTGCCGTATTCCGCACACATCTTCACGAAATAGTGCATCGTGTCGTAGCCCTGGAAGGCGAAAGAACCCGGTTCGCTGCCGTAGAGGGCGCGGTAGCTCAGGACGAATGCCTTGACGGAAGGGGAGTCGTAGTCGATATGGTATGCGGCCGTCAGCCTGGTGTTGGCATTGTAGAGGTCAAGCACGTCGGGGCCGACGCAGTTGCGGACTCTGGAAGTGCTGTACAGCACTATGTTGCCGTTGAGGGCCGCCGCGATGCCTGTGCTTCTGACCGACGAGGCGATGAAACTGTCGCTGTCCGAAGCGATGAGTATCCTGTATTTGCCGCCACCCATCGGGCCGATGAATTCACCGTCCTCGCCCCTGAGTTCGTCGGGCGACTGCATGGGCTTGTATCTCAGGCCTTTCTCCTGAAGCTTGGACAGCAGGTAGGAACTCTGCTCCCCTGTCTGAGTCGGGGAATTCTCGCGGAGTACGATGATTTCGTCGCCGAAGTTCATATCCTCGCGCAGCCAGTCCAGCATCTCGTCTATCTGCCGTGTCCACGGCACAGGGGCCTGAATCACATTGTCCCCCTGTCCTGCCAGCGCGGCGGTTCTCGGTTCCAGCGGAGAGACGAGCATCTTCCGTCCGCAGAGGGGGAGAGTGCTGACGATGTCTTCATATCCCACGGGGCCGATGACTACATCACTTTCCGCAAGGACGCTTTCGCTGATGTCCTCTCCGGTCGAGTCCACCACTCTCAGGCTCACCTGTACGCCGGTATCGCCTATGTCGCGCAGCGCGAGCAGCGCACCTCCGTACATTTCAAGAAAATTGCCGCTCGGAGTGTCGCTCCCCGCCTTAAGAGGCAGAATGAGGCATACATTGATGACCGATGGCGTATCGAAAAACCAGAGTTCCTCCGCCGCTTCGGCTGCGGAGCTGTCTGCTGGACTGACGGCAGAATCGGCGGGCTGGACCGGCTTCGGGGCTTCTTCCTTCTTTTCCGTCTCGACCCGTTTCTTCTTGCCCGGGAACAGATACCACTGCGCCTCCGCCGAAAGCTGCAGGAGGCAGAGCAGCGTCAGTATTGTGAAAAATCTCTTCATTTATTCTTCTCTATGCGCTCCGCGAATTCCATAAGTTCCCTGCAGAATACGTCCCAGCCCGACTTGGCGTTGAGCCTGCGGATGCCGCTGACATATTCCTCCCGCAGCTGCGGTTCGTCGAAATACTTCCTGATGGCCGCCGCGATGCACTGCGGCGTGCATTCCCTGCATACCATCCCCGTCCCGGCCGCTCCTATAGTTTCCTTGAGTCCTCCGACATCCGTCACTATCATCGGCAGTTCGAAGTGGTTGGCTATGGCGCTGATGCCGCTCTGCGTGGCGCTGCGGTATGGCAGCACGGCCACGTCAGCCGCCGAGAAGAACGTCTTGACCTCGGTGTCCCGGATATAGTTGGGGAAGACATAGATGCGTCTGAAGCCGGGGCTGGAGTCGATGAGCTTCTGATACCGTTCGAACGGGCCGTAAGGTTCGCCGGCGATGATCAGCTGACAGCTCTCGTCATTGAGAAGGCTGAACGCCTCGATAAGGACATCAAGACCCTTGTACTCGCGTATAAGTCCGAAAAACAGGATATTGCGGCTGCCGCTTCGTATGCCGAGCTTCTTCTCCGCCTCCTCTTTCGGGAGTTTCTGTCCGAAGTGGTCATAGACCGGATGCGGAATCACGGTGTAGACGGCGTCCTTCTTCAGCCGGAGCAGGTCGTCGGCGACTTCCCGGCAGAGAGTGACGCACGCATCCACGCGGCGCAGAAAATACTTTGTCAGCGGCCCGTCGAAAAAATGCGGCTCGTGCGGTGTCACATTGTCCAGTATCGCGATGACCTTGCAGCTTTCGGGAAGGTGCGAGGCCACATACCCGAGCGACGGGGCGAACCACGACATCCAGTAGCGTACAATCAGCAGGTCCGGATTCCATTCCGAAATCTTCCTTGCCGTCCTGCGCCAGCTGAAAGGATTGACCGTATCCAGCAGAGCCTCGGACTCCACGGATACGGCCTCATCGTCTTCCGTCACATATTGCGTCTTCCCCGGAAAGAGAAGCGAGGGGTACTGCCTGCTGAAATTGAACGCACGCACTTCGTGCGACTTCCCCAGTTCCGCCAAAATGCTTGCGTTGAACTGGGCGATACCTCCGCGGAAGGGGTGGAAGCAGGACAGTATGGCTATCCTCAAGGCTTATTCGGTTTTTTTGCCTTTGGACTTGACATACTCGGCGTTGAGTCCTTCGAGCAGAGCGTCGGTGATGTCAAGCGAGCTGTCCGCAGCCACTACAGGTATGGTGAGTATGTCCCCCTGGGTGGCGAGAATCATAGCGTAGCCCTGCCTGGCATTGAACTCGGCGATGTAGCTGTTGATTGCGTCGGCAA
>CAVGPE010000077.1:0-19903 GCA_963631065.1 Ruminococcus bicirculans (ex Wegman et al. 2014) | reverse complement strand
ATATAGGCTCGTAGCTCAGTTGGTTAGAGCGCCACACTGATAATGTGGAGGTCCGCGGTTCAACTCCGCGCGGGCCTACGTTATGGGGGTATAGCTCAGTTGGTAGAGCACCTGCTTTGCAAGCAGGGGGTCAAGAGTTCGAATCTCTTTATCTCCACGGACGGAATCTCATATTTTTACGGAATCAAGGATTTAAGGCAAAACTTAAGTCCTTGATTCCGTTATTCGCGGTTGGTCTTGTGCTTGAGGACTTCGGCGTCGATGTAGTAGACCGTCTGCTCGGCGAGATTGTTGATGTGGTCGCCGGCCCGCTCCAGCTTGCGGAAAAGAGCGGAGACTTCCAGGCATAGGCGCACGCTCTGAGGATGGGCCGTGGCATAGTCGGTCAGCGCATCGAGGGAGCGGTGGTTAAGCTCGTCGATGGCGTCGTCGCGCCCGAAGACGGACTTGGCGGCCTCGATATCGTGTTCCTTAAGAGCCTTATAGACAGTGGCGAGCGTCCCCAATACCATATCGTACATCTTCACCAGTTCCGTCTCGGAGAGGACCTCGCGGACGGAGTCGTCCATCCCGTTGCGCGTGACGAAGCGCGCTATGCCCTCCGCATAGTCGCCGAGGCGCTCAAGATTGTTGCAGATGTTGAGCATCGCGAGAGCGAAGCGGAGGTCTATCGCCACCGGATTGTAGAGGGCGATGAAGTCCTCTATGTCGCTGTCTATCCTGAGTTCGAAGGAATTGACCCGCTTCTCGCGGGCGACAACCGCCTCCGCCAGCTTCCTGTCTCCTCCTGTCAGCGCAGCGCGGGCGTTCTCGAACTGCTTCTGCACCAGCGCCCACATATCGCTGATTTCCTGCCTGATCGTCTGGAGTTCGTTTTCAACAAATTTTACCATATTGTCCGAATATATTGATTTTACTTGTCTTCCCGGCAGAATGTTCACCCGATCCCCCCCCCGATACGGAAGCTCTGCCGTACTTTTCGAAATTCCGCAAATTTGGCAAATCGCCCGGCAGCGGGAGGGTGTTTTTTATCCTTCTAACCGAACCTGCCTGTGATATAGTTCTGCGTCGCCTCCTTCTCGGGGTTGGTGAAAATCTTCTTGGTGTTGCCGTATTCCACCATCTCGCCGAGGTAGAAAAACGCCGTGCGGTTGCTCACGCGGGCCGCCTGCTGCATACTGTGGGTGACTATCACGATAGTGGTCCTGCCGCTGAGTTCGCATATCAGCTCCTCTATCTTGGAAGTCGAGATGGGGTCGAGGGCGGAAGCCGGCTCGTCCATCAGCAGCACCGACGGTTCGACCGCCATAGCCCTCGCGATGCAGAGCCTCTGCTGCTGACCGCCTGACAGGTCGTAGGCCGACTTCTTGAGCTTGTCCTTGACCTCCTCCCAGAGAGCTGCGGCCCTGAGCGCCCCCTCGACCTTCTCCCCTATCAGTTCCCGGTCGCGCACCCCGTTGACCCTCAGGCCATAAGCCACATTGTCATAAATGCTCTTCGGAAACGGGTTCGGCCGCTGGAAGACCATTCCCACATTGCGCCGCAGCGCGTCCACATCCACGCCCCGCGCATATATATCCTCGCCGTCAAGCAGAATGCCGCCCTCCAGACGGGTGTCCGGGATGAGGTCGTTCATACGGTTGAAGAGGCGCAGGAAGGTGGATTTCCCGCATCCGGAAGGGCCTATGAAGGCCACGACCTCCCCTTTCGGAATCTCGATGCTGATATTCTTCAGCGCGTGGAACTTCCCGTAGTAGAAATCCACATTCCGGGCTGTTATCTTACTTTCCATAATTTTTCTCGAAATGTTTGCGTATAGCATTGGCTGTCAGATTCATAATCAGCACTATCACAATCAGGACGAAGGCCGTCCCGTAGGCTATCGGAATCTGCGCGTCGATGTCGGTGCCGCTCGTCGCCACCACATAGAGGTGATAAGGCAGGGCCATACACTGGTCGAATATGCTGTGCGGGAGCTTCGGCAGGAAATAGGCGGCGCAGGTGAAGAGAATCGGGGCGGTCTCCCCGGAGACTCTTCCCAGAGAGAGAATCAGGCCCGTCATCACCCGGGGCATAGCCATAGGCAGCAGCACCCTGAATATGGTCTGCGCCTTGGTTGCGCCGAGAGCCATAGAGCCTTCGCGGCAGTTGTCCGGGATGCTCTTGAACGCCTCTTCGGTGGTGCGGATTACGACCGGAAGCGCGAGCAGTCCGAGAGTGAGCGAACCGGCGAGTATGCTGTCCCCGAAGCCCAGCCTGTTGACAAAGAACGCCATACCGAAGAGACCGAAGACGATGGACGGGATGCCGGAGAGGTTGTTGGTCATCATACGGATGAAATTCAGCACGGCCCCCTTGGGAGCATATTCGTTCATATAGATGCCGCTCAGCACTCCGACCGGGAAGGCGAAGAGGGCGCTTCCGGCCATCAGGCAGAACGTGCCGACAATCGCCGGCCAGATACCTCCACCCGTCATACCGTCCGTCGGGGCCTTGGTGAGGAAATCCCAGCTGATGACCCCGGCCCCCCGGACAAGGATGAAGCCGAGAATAAAGAAGAGAATCGCCACCACAAGGGCGCTCAGCACCCCGAAACTGCCGAGCATCACACTCTGGCTGCGGTGCTTGCGGCGGGCGTATTTCCTGTCAAAATTTATCATATGTCGTCACTTTGACCCGTGTCTGTTGCGTATGGCGACCAGTTCGACACAGGTATTGATAATCAGCGTAATGAAGAAGAGTATGACTCCGAGCAGGAACAGCGCCTCGTAATGCGCCCCGCCGGCGGGAGCTTCTCCGAGTTCGGCGGCAATCGTGGCCGGAATGGTGCGGAGAGGGTCAAGGATGCTGTGGGGGATTACTGCGGCATTGCCCGTCACCATCAGCACGGCCATCGTCTCCCCTATCGCCCGGCCCATTCCCAGCACGACCCCGGAAGTGATGCCGGAGACGGAATACGGAATCACCACCTTATATATGGTCTGCCAGCGGGTGGCCCCGAGCGCAAGACTCGCCTCGCGCATAGCCCGGGGACAGGAGCGGAGCGCGTCCTCGCAGACCGTGATGATGGTCGGAAGGGCCATTATCGCCAGGACTATGCTGCCCGCGATGCCGGATTCGCCGACAGGCAGGCGGAATGTCCTCTGGAGCAGCGGCACTATCACCGTCAGAGCGAAGAATCCATACACCACCGACGGTATGCCGTTGAGCAGCTCGATCACGGGTTTGAGCAGCCTGCGGACCCGCTCCGAGGCACATTCGGCAAGGTGGATGGAGACCGCGAGACCGAAAGGCAGGGCTATCAGTATCGCAAAGAGGCTCACCCACAGAGTGCCGGCCACGAGAGGCAGGATGCCGAAAATCGGAGCCGGAGAGGCGGTCGGATACCATTCTTTCCCGAAAAATACGTCCCTGCCCCTGATGCGGCTCTCCCCCATCAGGGCGATGTCCGGCTGTCCCTCGACCAGAGAGGTCGGAAGGAATGCGATAATCCCCGGATGCAGACGGACCTGTTCCGCTATCTTCTCCCCCGCGTATTCGTACTGCGCGCCGAGTTCTTCCTGAGTGTAGAGCCGCTCCAGGTCTTCGAGACGGAACACCGTTATCGGCTCGTCCTCTCCGCCAAGTTCCTTCCAGCAGCTGACATCGCCGTCGAACACCGCCTTCAGCTGCTCCGCGTTGAGCGAAGATACTGGGTTGGCCTTGTTCAGCACGACGGAATATCCTTCCTCAACCACACTCCGGCGGAAGAGTCCCGCCGCCTCGCCGAAGAGGAAGCACACTATGAGGATTATGACCGCGCTCGTGACGAATCCGCTCACGGTGAAGATTTTGCGCGCTATTCTGTCTATAAGTCTCTTCATCTCGGTATGAAACCCATTTTCAACATCCTGTCTCTCGCCTCCGCAGTCTGCAGATAGTCAAGGAAGGGCCTGACCGCAGCCTCGGAAGCGGAATCATAATAGTAATACAGCGGACGGACCACGGGGTATTCCCCCGCAAGAGCCGTCTCGACCGTGGGGGCCGCATAATGCCCGCCCCCGTCATAGGAGACGGCGAGAGCCTTCACATAGCGGTTGAGATATGCAAGTCCGACATAGCCTATCGCCCCTCGGGTCTGCCTCACGGACTGGATGACTGCCCCGGTGGCAGGCATTGAGAGGACTCCGGCCATATAGTTGCGGTTGCGCAGGACGCTCTCCTTGAAGAATTCGTAGGTCCCGGACGAAGTCTCGCGGGAATAGACCACTATCCTCAGGTCCTCGCCCCCGACTTCCTTCCAGTTGGTGATGCGGCCTCTGAAAATCGCCTCCAGCTGCTCTCTGGTCAACTCTTTGACGGGATTCAGGGGATTGACTATGACCGCCAGCGCATCGTAGGCGACGACGAATTCCTGCGGGTCGCGTCCGGAGCGCTTCATCTTCATCTTTTCAGTGAACTTGATGGCGCGGGAGGCCATCGCGATGTCGGTGGTGCCTTCGAGAAGCGCGGAGATGCCCACTCCGCTTCCGCCTCCGGTGACAGTCACGACCGCTTCGGGTCTGCTGTCCATATACATCTCGGAGAGGGTCTGGGAGAGCGGCAGCAAGGTGTCGCTGCCCTTGATTCTCTGCCCCGCTGCCGGATGTGCGCCCGCCACAAGAAGAACAGCGGCACAAATGAGCGGAAGTCCGAATTTTTCAACCATTGTAAATCAGCTTCTGAATCCGGAGGCAAAAGTAAAGCCCCCGTTTTACAGCGGAGTTAAGGAGATGTTACAATTTTGCTAACTTTGTGGAATGGAAAAGCAGGTCCCACTCTGGAAACTGTTTCTCATCTTCACCAAGATGGGAGCGTTCACGATAGGCGGAGGCTATGCGATGATCCCCCTGATAGAGAAGGAGCTGACCGGACGAGGCTGGATAAGCAAGGAGGACATGGACGACGTGATTGTGCTTGCGCAGAGCGCCCCGGGACTTCTGGCCGTGAATATGGCCATCTATACCGGATACAGGCTCGGCGGGCTGAAGGGGAGCATCATTTCGGCGGTCGGGGCCGTGCTGCCCTCGTTCGTGATTATACTGCTCATCGCTATGGTGTTCACCGGATTCAAGGACAATCCCGTCGTGGAGCGCATCTTCCGGGGCGTGCGGCCGGTGGCCGTGGCCCTGATTCTCGTGCCGGCAGTGAATATGGCCCGCGAGAGCTGCCACAGCATCCTGACCTGGCTGATTGCCGCCGTGACCCTGTTCGGAGTCGCGTTTCTCAAGATTTCCCCGATATGGTTCATCCTCGTGACCATCGCGGCTGCGGCGGGAATTTCATCAATCCGTAACGGGCAAAGGCGATGACGGCTCTTCTCTGGCAACTGTTCTCCACCTTCTTCGTCATCGGACTCTTCAATTTCGGAGGGGGCGGGGCTATGCTCTCGCTGATTCAGGCACAGGTGGTGACAAGTCACGGCTGGCTCAGCGAGGCGGCGTTCACCGACATCGTCGCCATCTCTCAGTCCACCCCGGGACCCATCGGCATCAACTGCGCCACCTATGTGGGATTCCAGGTGCTGCACGACGCCGGCTGCGGCAATGCCGTCGCCATTCTGGGTTCCGCCGCCACGACTCTCGCGATAGTGCTGCCGTCGTTTCTCGTGTTCTTCGCCATCATACGCATATTCGACAGATTCCACGACCATCCCGTATTCGCCTCTGTGATGGGGGCGCTGAGACCCTCCGTCGCGGGGATGATTGGGGCTGCGGCACTCGTGCTGACAGTAGGAATCTCTTTCGGGGACGGAGGGTTCCGTGTCAATATACTCCGCGACAATTTCCCGGACTGGACGGCCTGGGCCCTTTTCGCCTCCGCGTTCCTGCTCGGATATTTCAAGAAAGCCGGACCGATCACCCTGCTGCTGGCAGCCGGGGTCATCGGATTCCTGATATACTGATGATAATTCAAGTTTTGCAAGTACCTGCACAACTTCTTACTTTCAAAACAGCTTCTAAGACTATGACCAGACGACTGTTGATTGTTTTTCTTGCCGCGCTCGTGCCGGCAATGGCGCTCGCCCGGACCGGCGCACCGGACATCGTCCCCGGACCGGCGCAGATCCGGACGGACAAGGGCGGCCTGCGCATCAGCGGGGCCGTATTCAAGTGCGACCCGTCCATCGACTCCATCTCTATAGGCGCCATCAGGCGCTTCGCCGCACGGCTTTCGCTGGTCAGCGGCAGGACGAGCAGCGTCTCCTCCCCCGTCGGACTCTCCTCGGTGGTGGCGGACGGCTCGGCCAAGGGGGTCATCTTCCTCAAGGACACGGCCCTCGCCCCGGACGGATACGGCATCAGCGTCACCCGCCGCTTCGCCCTTGTCCGCGCCGGAGGTCGGGAAGGATTTCTCAACTCCGTCCAGACCCTCAAGCAGATGCTCCCGCCATGCATCTATGACGGAAAGGCCCTCGGAGGGGAGAAGTGGACTCTGCCCTGCTGCGAAATCAGCGACAGGCCGCAGACCGCCGTGCGCGGGGTCAAGATAGACAGCTGCGAAGAATTCTGGAGTGCGGAGCAGCTGAGGGAGTTTCTCGACGAGATGGCCAGATACAAGTTCAACCGCCTGCTGTGGCGCATCGCCGACGGCCGGGGCTGGAGGATGGAAGTGCGCGCATACCCCCTCCTCGGGCAGGTGGCCGGATACAGGCAGGAAAGCGGCGGACGCTACGGAGGATACTACACCAAGGATGAGATACTGGGCATAGTCCGCCACGCGGAGAGCCTGGGCATCAGCATCATACCGGAGATATGCATAGAGGGCCGTATTGTCGGCGACACCGAGCTGCGTCCCGCCGGCACGGATGCGGAGACGTTTCTGCGCAGGATTCTCTCCGAAGCGGCGGAGCTGTTCCCGTACGGACAGGCAAGCGTCACGGATGAGGAATGCCCCGAGACGGAGCGGGTTCTGGAGGCGTGCGGGAAGACTCCCGCCGGAGAGGGCATACTCGCCTTCCCCGGGATGAAGCCCGGAAAGGGACAGTCCTCCGGCCTTGCCGCCCTCGCGGAAAAGTTGTGGTAATCCGGGGCGGGGAAAGGTATAACCACAGCGAAAAATTCGTAAATTTGTAAAATCTCTAATCACAATAACACAATGGCAAATGTTGTAATAATGCCCAAGCAGGGGCAGTCAGTCGAAAGCTGCATCGTGTCCGAGTTCAAGAAGAAGGTAGGAGACAAGGTCGCGGTCGGCGATGTTCTTTTCAGTTACGAGACAGACAAGGCCTCATTTGACGAGGAATCCAAGTTCGAAGGCACAGTACTCGCGTGCTTCTTCAAGGACAATGACGAAATCCCGGTTCTCACCAACGTAATGGTAATCGGCAACGAAGGCGAATCCTTCGCCGAGTTCGCTCCGGACGGAGCGGCGGCTCCCGCTGCGGAGAGCGCCGATGACAAGAGCGCTCCGGCAGCGCCTGAGGCCGAGGCCGAAGCGGCTGCGCCGCTTGCCGCCGCCGCTCCGACGGCAGGCGCACCGGTCTCTCCGAGAGCGCGCAAGCTCGCCGCCGAGAAGGGCGTTGACACCGCGCAGGTGGCCGGCACAGGCCCTCACGGACGCATCATCGAGAGGGACGTCATAGCGGCGGAAGGCAGCCCGAAGACCGGTCTTGCCAAGGCTATCGCCGCACAGGGAGGCTTCGAGGCTCCGCAGAGAGGTAGCGGACTCGCCGGTATGGTCAAGGGTTCCGACCTCAAGGTATGGCAGGCCAATCACAGCGAAATCGCAGGCGAGGGAGAGGAGTTCAAGGTGGAGAAGATGTCCAACATGCGCAAACTCATCGCCAAGTCGATGTACAACTCCCTCCAGAACTCGGCTCAGCTCACCCACATGCTCGGTGCTGACGCACGCAGGATACAGGCTCTCCGCAAGAAAGCCAAGAAGGCTCTGGAAGAGGGCCGGATCGACGCCAACATCACCATCAACGACTTCGTATGCTACGCAGTCATCAAGGCTCTCAAGAAGTTCCCTACGGTCAACTCCCATTGCCTGGGAGACGCGATGCGCATCTTCAACACAGTCAACCTCGGTCTCGCAGTGGACACTGAGCGCGGACTTATGGTGCCGGCCGTCAAGAGAGCCGAGGACTTCAACATCATCGGCCTGAGCAAGGCGCTCAAGAAAGTCGCCGACGACAGCAAGAAGGGCAGCATCAATCCTGACCTGCTCGCGAGCGAGGCGGCTTCGTTTACCGTCTCCAACCTCGGAGGATTCGGAGTCGAGTGGTTCACCCCTATCATCAACGTGCCTCAGAGCGCCATCCTCGGAGTCGGCACCATCGTGCCGCGCCCGAAGGACCTCGGCGGCGGAGTATATGCATTCGTGCCTTACCTCGGCCTGTCCCTCACCTACGACCACCGTGCGATAGACGGAGGAGAGGCCACGCGCTTCCTCAAGCAGGTGGCCGTGGAAATCGAGAATCTTGAAGTCGAATTCTAAAACTCAACCAATACAATGTACGATTTAGCGATTATCGGCGGCGGTCCCGGAGGATATGTGGCCGCAGAGAGGGCCGGAGCAGCCGGACTCAAGACAGTTCTCTTCGAGAAGAAATCTCTCGGCGGCGTGTGCCTCAACGAGGGCTGCATCCCTACCAAGACGCTGCTCTATAGCGCCAAAGTCTATAACTACGCCGTCAACGGCGACCACTACGGCATCTATGCCAAGGACCCGGCCTTCAACTACGGCGAGATAGTCGCCCGCAAGGACAAGGTGGTCAAGAAGCTCGTGGCCGGCGTGAAGGCCGCGATGAAGGCTGGCAAGGTCGAGGTCATCACCGAGCAGGCCGTCATCAAGGGACGCTCAGCCGAAGGCGTGACCGTAAGCGCCGCGGGAGCTGACTATGTCGCGAAGAATCTCCTCATCTGTTCCGGCTCAGAGGCGGCAGTGCCTCCGTTCCCGGGCCTGAAGGAGGCCGGCGACGTGATTGTCACCAACCGCGAAATCCTCTCCCTCAAGGAGCAGCCTAAGGAGATCGTCGTCATCGGCGGCGGCGTAATCGGAATGGAGTTCGCCGCATTCTTCAGCACCCTCGGCTCCAAGGTGACCGTGGTCGAGATGCTGCCTAAGATTCTCGGCCCGCTCGACGACGAGATAAGCTCGACCCTCCAGAAAATCTACGCCAAGCGCGGCATCGAATTCTGCCTGCGCTGCAAGGTGACCGGCATCGAGGGCAACACCGTTGTCTATGAAGACCCGGAAGGCAAGGTCTGCCGTGTCAGCGGGGACAAGATTCTCGTCTCCGTGGGCCGCAGGGCCAACATCAGCGGCCTCGGCCTTGAAAATCTGGGCGTAGAGATGCTCCTCAACAGAGGCGGAAAGCCTTGCGGGGTCAAGGTGGACAGCCATATGCGCACCAATATCCCCAACGTCTATGCCGCAGGCGACGTGACCGGATTCTCCATGCTAGCCCACACCGCGAGCCGCGAGGGTGAAGTCGCAGTCAACAATATCCTCGGCAAGGAGGACCATATGCGCTACGAGGCCATCCCGGGCGTGGTCTACACCAATCCTGAAGTGGCCGGCGTCGGCCTCACCGAAGAGCAGGCCAAGGCTTCCGGCAAGGAATACGAAGTCCTCAAGCTGCCTATGGCATACTCCGGACGCTTCGTGGCGGAGAACGAGGGAGGCGAAGGCCTCTGCAAAATCATAGTAGGCAGGAAGCACCACGAGGTGCTGGGAGTCCATATGCTCGGCAACCCTTGCTCGGAAATCATCCACAGCGCCTGCATCGCCATCGAGATGGAGATGACCGTCGAGCAGCTCAAGGAAGTGGTCTTCCCTCACCCTACCGTATCGGAAATCATCAAGGAAACGGCTTTCACCGTCAAGTAACCAATTAATATCACATAAAAATGCCAAAGTCACTTTACATCGATCCAAACGAGACTCTCCGTCCGAAGGAACACAAGATTACGTTCCCGGAGATTCCTGTAATGCAGTACAAAAAGACTGTCAAGGAAGAGCTCAAGGAAGGCAACTTCACCAAGGAAGACCTTCTCCGCATATACCACGATATGACCGTAATCCGCGAGTTCGAGACGATGCTCAACCTCGTCAAGACAACCGGAGGATACAACGGCGTGGCCTACAACAACCCGGGTCCGGCCCACCTTTCCGCCGGACAGGAGGCCGCGGCGGTCGGTATGGCCTATGCCCTCGACACTGACGACTTCATCTTCGGCTCCCACCGCTCGCACGGCGAAATCCTCGCCAAGGGGCTCCGTTCCATCCAGATACTTCCGGAGGATGAACTCAAGAAGATTATGGAGGAATTCTGGGGAGGCGCGACCCTCGCGGTAGCCAAGAAGGGATTCAAGAAGGGCGGCAGCACCAAGGAGCTTGGAATACGCTTCCTCATCTACGGAGCAATCGCCGAAATCTTCGCCCGCACCACCGGTTTCAACAAGGGACTCGGCGGCTCTATGCACACTTTCTTCACCCCGTTCGGCATCTATCCTAACAACGCCATCGTCGGCGGCTCCGGCTCGATTGCCGTCGGCGCGGCCCTCTACAAGAAGGTCAACCGCAAGAAGGGCATAGTGGTGGCCAACCTCGGTGACGGCGCGATGGCCCGCGGACCTGTGCTCGAAGGTATGACCTTCGCCTCTATGGACCAGTTCAACACCCTCTGGGAGGGCGATATGAAGGGCGGCCTGCCGGTACTCTTCAACGTGATGGACAACCAGTACGCTATGGGCGGCCAGACTAAGGGCGAGACTATGGGATACACCTTCCCGGCAAGGCTCGGCGCAGGATTCAAGCCGGACGCCATGCACGCCGAGAGAGTGGACGGATACAACCCTCTCGCCGTTATTGACGCTTTCCGCCGCAAGAAGGCTCTCCTTGAGGAGAAGCTCGGGCCGGCGCTTCTGGATGTCGTGACCTACCGCTACAGCGGACACTCCCCGAGCGACCAGTCTTCTTACCGCACCAAGGAGGAGATTGCCGCCTGGGAGAAGGAGGACTGCATCATAGCCTTCGGCAACAAGCTCATCGAAGCCGGCGTGGCCGACCAGAAGGCTCTTGAAGGCATACAGCAGGAGGTCAAGGACGTGATCTTCGACTGCTACAAGCTCGCCATCGATCCGGAGATTTCTCCTCGTATGGATTTGGTCAAGGACAACGAGCTGCTCGGAGAGATGATGTTCTCCAACCAGAGCATCGACTCCCTGAGCGACGCCAAGCCTGACGTATTGATGCCGCTTGAGGAGAACCCTCGCGTCAAGCAGATTGCGGGCAAGGAGAGATTCTGGCTCGACAAGGAAGGCAAGCCTGCCAGCAAGATGAAGACATTCAACATCCGCGACGGTATCTTCGAGGCCGTGGTGGACCGCTTCTACAAGGACGCTTCCCTCGTGGCATACGGCGAGGAGAACCGCGAGTGGGGCGGCGCGTTCGCGGTATATCGCGGACTCACCGAAGCCCTGCCTTATCACCGTCTGTTCAACTCCCCTATCGCTGAGGCGGCCATCATCGGCACCGCCATCGGATATGCGATGTGCGGAGGCCGCGTGATTCCGGAAATTATGTACTGCGACTTCCTCGGATGCTGCGGCGACGAGATATTCAACCAGCTCCCGAAGTGGCAGGCTATGTCCGGCAACATCCTCAAGATGCCTGTCGTAGTCCGCGTGTCAGTCGGTTCGAAATACGGCGCACAGCACTCTCAGGACTGGACTTCCCTCTGCACCCACATCCCGGGTCTGAAGGTCGTCTTCCCTGTCACCCCGTACGACGCCAAGGGTCTGATGAACGCGGCCCTTCAGGGTACGGATCCTGTCATATTCTTCGAGAGCCAGAGAATCTACGATATGGGCGAGAAGTTCCACGAGGGCGGCGTGCCTGAGGAATACTATGAAATCCCTATCGGAGAACCTGACGTCAAGAGAGCAGGCAAGGACGTGACCTTCCTCACCATAGGAGCGACCCTCTACCGCGCCCTCGCCGCAGCCGACACCCTCAAGGAGAAATACGGTATGGAGGCCGAGGTCATCGACGCCCGTTCTCTCGTGCCGTTCAACTACGAGAAGGTGCTGGAGTCAGTCAAGAAGACAGGACGCATCATCATCGCCGGCGACGCCACCGCACGCGGCTCATATCTCAACGACCTGGCGGCCAATATCTCCGAACTGGCCTTCGACTACCTCGACGCGGCTCCGGTGGTGCTCGGCTCACGCAACTGGATTACCCCGTGCCACGAGCTTGAGGAGGCGTTCTTCCCTCAGCCGGAGTGGTTCCTGGACGCCATCAACGAGAAGATTGTCCCTCTCAAGGACTATGTCCCGGTCAGCAATATGACCGCGGCGGAACAGATACTCAGGTCCAAGAAAGGCATCTAACGTTATGACCGACGTCAATGCACACCTCCACACACCATACTCCTTCAGCGCCTTCGAGAGTGTCGGCCAGGCACTCGATATGGCGCTTGAGGAGGGGGTGAAAGTGGTGGGAATCAATGATTTTTATTCCCTCGACGGGTATAGGGAATGGAGTGAAGAGTGTGGCAGACGCCAGCTCTTCCCTCTGTTCAATATAGAGTTCATCTCCCTCAACGTGGAGGACCAGGCAGCCGGAGTCAGGGTCAATGACCCCAACAACCCCGGGCGCACCTACCTCAGCGGCAAGGGACTCAACTACCCGGTGACCCTCTCCGGACGCGAAGCGGGGATGCTCGCCGAAGTCAAGGCGGAATCCAACGCCCAGGTCGGCAGGATGTGCGAGAAGCTCAACGCCCATCTGGACAGCGTCAAGGCCGGATTCAATCTCTCGTTCTCCCGTATAGAGAAGGAACTCACCCGGGGGTCCGTGCGCGAAAGACATCTCGCCAAGGCCCTCAGGCTCGCGATTGACGCCAGATTCGGCTCGGACGCGGACAAGATTGCATTCTACGGAAGGCTGTTTTCCGGCAAGGAACTCAAGAGCGACCTTTCGGACGCGGCTGCCGTGGAGAACGAGCTTCGCAGCAAACTCCTCAAGGCCGGCGGCGCGGCATTCGTGCCGGAAGACCCCAAGGCCTTCCTCCCGATGGAGACCGTGCAGCGCATCATCGAGGCGGCGGGCGGCATCCCGACGTATCCTTTCCTTGCGGACGATGCCAAGGGGGGCTTCACCGACTTCGAGGAAGACCTGCAGAAATGCGCCGACATCCTCAAGAAGAGAGGCATACGCTCCTGCGAATTCATAACCACACGCAACACCACCGCAGTGCTTGAAAGCTACGCCGGATACCTCGTGGACGAGGGATTCATCGTCACCTTCGGCTCGGAACACAACACTCCGGCACTGGAGCCGATAAAGCTGCGCACACGCGACTGCGACTCTCTTTCCGACAAGCTGCGCGAAATCAACTACCGGGGCGCGTGCCTGACGGCGGCTCACCAGAGCGGACTCAAGACCGCGGAAGAGGGCGATGCGCTCATCACTAAAACGATAACGAAATGAAAGAAATAGAATCACTTATCGCCATCTCCCGCAAATACGGGGCGGATCCCCGCTTCGTGATTGCAGGAGGCGGCAACACTTCCTACAAGACTGCGGACAGGCTCTATGTCAAGGCCAGCGGCCACGCGCTCGCTACCATCACGGAAGACGGATTCGCGGTGCTGGACAGGGCGCTGCTCGACCCTATGGGCAAGAAAAAATACAGCTCCGTCGCGGCTGAGCGCGAAGAGCAGGTCAAGAACGACCTCGCCGCCGCCTGCATCACCAGAGACCGCAGACCGTCCGTGGAGACATCCCTGCACAACTGTATGGGATTCTCCTATGTGGTGCATCTGCATCCGACCCTCGTGGGAGGGCTGATGTGTTCCGCCGATGCGGAGCAGAAGTGCGCCGAACTCTTCCCGGATGCTCTCTATATAGCCTACACCGACCCCGGATACACCCTCTTCAAGAAAGTCTATGACAAAATCCGGAGCTACAAAAAAGCCAGGGGCCGCGAGCCGCAGGTGATTTTCCTGCAGAACCACGGCATCTTCGTCGGAGCCGACAGCACGGAGGAGATTGAGAAAATCTACGATTCCGTACTCTCCACCCTCGAATCCCGGGTCAAGCCGCTCCCTGAGGGGGAGGCCCCGATATGCGACTGCGTAAGCGAGACCATTCCGGCGATACGCACTATCCTCAGCCGCGGCGGACACGGACTCAAGACCCTTAAGGTCACCAATTCCACCCTGATTGAGAATATGATGGACAGAGTGGACTCGGTGCTCTCCCCTTTCACCCCGGACGGCATAGTATATTGCAAGTCGGAGTACATCTACATCAATCCCGAGAACGCCGAAGACCTCGTCAAGCAGGCCGAGAAAAAGATAGAACACTACACGGCCAAGCGCGGACACACGCCTAAAGTCCTGCTCATCAAGAGCATCGGCCTCGTGGCCGTCGGAGACAGCGCCAAGAACGCGCAAATTATCACCGACGTATTCACGGACGCAGTGAAGATAGCCTGGTACGCGGAGGGCTTCGGCGGACAGCACCCTATGAGCAGACGTCAGATTGAGTTCATCGACAACTGGGAGGTGGAGAACTACCGCCGCAAGGTCAGCGCATCCGGCTCCAAGGGACGCGTGGAGGGCAAGACCATCATCGTCACGGGTGCGGCCCAGGGCTTCGGCGAGGGCATAGCCCGCAACCTGATGAAGGAGGGGGCGAACATCGTGGTGGCCGACCTCAACGAGGCCGTCGGGCAGAAGACTGCGGAGAACTTCAACGGGATCGCCGGAAGCAACCGCGCCATCTTCGTCAAGACCAACGTGGCCGATATGGACAGCCTGCACAATCTCATCCGCGAGACCGTGCTCAATTTCGGAGCACTGGACGTGTTCGTGTCCAACGCCGGAGTGCTGAGGGCCGGAGGGCTTGAGGCGATGACCCCGGAGAACTTCGAGTTCGTCACCAACATCAACTACAAGGCCTACTTCTACTGCGCCAAGGTCGCGAGCCACTTGATGAAAATCGAAACGGCCCACGACCCCGAATATTTCGCCGACATCGTACAGGTCAACTCCAAGTCAGGCCTGCGCGGCTCCAAGGCCAATTTCGCCTACGCCGGCGGCAAGTTCGGCGGCATAGGCCTCACCCAGAGCTTCGCGCTGGAGCTGGCTCCGTTCCGCATCAAGGTCAACTCCATCTGCCCGGGCAACTTCTACGACGGACCGCTCTGGAGCAATCCGGAGAACGGACTTTTCGTCCAGTATCTCGCGGCCGGCAAGGTGCCGGGAGCGAAGACCGTACAGGATGTCAAGAACTACTACCTCGCCCAGGTGCCTATGCGCAAGGGCTGCAACCCGGAGGATGTCACCAAGGCCATACTCTATGCGGTGGAGCAGACTGGCGAGACCGGACAGGCCATCCCTGTGACGGGAGGTCAGGTGATGCTTGCATAAAATTCTTTGATGATGAAAAAATTACTGTTTGCACTGGCCGTGGCGACATTGTCGCTGACGGCGGGAGCGGCCGGGGATGAAGCCCGTCTGCTCAGATTCCCCGCAGTAGGCGGGGACAACATCGTCTTCTGCTATGCCGGAAACCTCTACCGGGTCGGCATCGACGGAGGCGTGGCCGTAAAGCTCACTTCCGATGTCGGATACGAATGCTTCCCGAAGATTTCCCCGGACGGAGCGACGATAGCGTTCACGGGCCAGTACGACGGTAATACCGAAGTCTATACCATCCCCGTTGCGGGCGGAGAACCCCGCAGAATCACCTATTCCGCGCTCGTCGGCAGAGACAAGGTCGGCGAGAGGATGGGTCCTAACAACATCGTGATGGGCTGGACTCCGGACGGGAATAAAATCATCTATCGCAGCAAGCAATACTGTTTCAGCGGCCTGAGGGGCAATCTCTGCCTTGTCGGGGCGGAGGGCGGCACCCCGCAGATCATCCCGACCTCCGAGGGAGGGTTCTGCTCGTTCTCGCCGGACGGAAGAGAGCTGGCGATGAACAGGATGTTCCGCGAATTCCGCACCTGGAAATATTATCGCGGGGGTCAGGCGGACGACATCTGGATCAACACCGTCGGCACCACCGAACTCCGGAAGATTACGGACAACGACGCCCAGGACATCTTCCCTATGTGGGTGGGGGACGAAATCTACTATCTCTCCGACAGGGACCGCACGATGAACCTTTTCGTCTATGACACCCGCAGCGGACAGACCCGCAAGGTCACGGACTTCACCGAATACGACTGCAAGTTCCCGTCCTGCTCTCAGGACTGGATAGTATTCGAGAACGGAGGATATATCTACAAATACGATGTCCGCAAGGGCGGCAGCGCCGAGAAAGTCAGCATCAGCCTTGCGGACGACGACATCTACAGCCGCAGCGAATACCGCAAGCTGGGAGAGTCCGTCACCAGCGTCAGCCTGTCCCCGGACGGCAAGAGGGTTCTCGCCATAGCACGCGGCGACATCTTCTCCCTCCCGGCGGAGAAAGGCCCCGTCCACAACATCTCCCGCTCCCCCCAGTCCCACGAGAGGGACGTCGACTGGAGTCCTGACGGAAGCCGCATAGCCTGGATTTCCGATGTCAGCGGAGAATATCAGATATACACGGCTCCTTCGGACAATATGACCGAGGCCAAGTGTATGACCGCATTCAAGGACGGGTATCCGTCTCTGCTCGACTGGAGCGGTGACGGAACGAAACTCTACTTCGGCACGGAGAAGCGCGACATCTACGAACTCGACATCAACAGCGGCAGGCTGGACCGCATCCTCGTCAGCGAACTGGGAGCCTTCCGCTCCTTCACACTGTCTCCGGACGGAAGCTGGGCGGCCTACGTCACCACCCTTCCCAACAGGGTGAGCGCGGTGTATCTGTACGATGTCAAAAACCGGGAGAGCCACCAGGTGACCGACCGCTGGTACGACGCATCCTCCCCTATGTTCTCGCGGGACGGCAAGTACCTCTTCTTCACCTCTTCACGCGACTTCCGGGCGCAGTATTCGAGCGTGGAGTGGAACGCGGGATATAATGTCAACGACTATGTCTTCATCCTCCCTCTCGCAGCCGGGGCTCCGAATCCGCTGACCCTCACGTCCGACGAATATTCCGCCGGGAAGACGGAGGCGAAGGCCGAGGCCAAACCGGCAAAAAAGAACGGCAAAGCCGCAAAGGAGGAGGCCGCAGCCGCCTCTATGAAGGTGGACCTTGAGGGCATAGGAGTGCGCATCACCGCCCTTCCTCTGCCGGCGGGCCGCTACCGCCTCCATATCTGCAAGGACGACAAGCTCTACTACTCTTCCTTCTCCGGCGGAACCAGAGGAGTGAAAATCCTCGACCTCAATACGCTCCAGACCTCCGACGGGCCTAAGGAGACTCCGGTAGTCATCACCCCGGACGCGAAGAAGGCGCTCGTGCGCGACGGCAAGGACTTCAAGGTCGTCGCCTTCGGCAGCCCTGCCGGGAAGGCGGAGGCCGTGCCTGTGGACGAGATGGATATGATAATCGACCACAAGGCCGAGTGGAAGCAGATTTTCGACGAGAGCTGGCGCATCACCCGCGACAACTTCTATGTCGAGAATATGCACGGGGCCGACTGGGACCACATCCACGACAAATACGGCCAGATGCTCCCTTATGTCAACCACCGCGACGACCTCACCTACCTGATAGGCGAGATGCTCGGAGAGCTGAATGTGGGACACGCCTATATCACTTCCGGCGAAAGCCCGGAAATCCCGCGCATCAAGACCGGCCTGCTCGGGGCGCAGTACTCAAGGGACGCTGAGACCGGAGCATTCCGCATAGAGAAGATATTCCGGGGGGCGGATTGGGACGAGACCCTGCGCTGCCCTCTGCGCGCTCCCGGAGTTGACGCCAAGGTCGGAGAATATATAGTCGAGGTAGGCGGTATGCCGGCCTCGAAGCTCAGCGACATCGGACAGGCCCTGATAGGCAAAGTCGGCTCCACGGTGGATGTCAAGATTGCCTCCTCAGCCTCCGGAGAAGGGGCGCGCACCGTGTATCTCAAGCCGGTCGGAGACGAATCGCAGCTCGCATACTACGAGTGGGTCCGGAACAACATCGAGAAGGTGGACCGCCTCTCCGGAGGGGAGATAGGCTATATCCACATCCCGGATATGAGCGTGGAGGGACTGGATATGTTCACCAAGCTCTTCTACACGCAGCTCGACAAGAAGGCTCTGATAATCGACGACCGTATGAACGGGGGCGGCAACGTGTCTCCTATGATTCTGGAGCGTCTGCAGCGCGAGGTTTACAGGATGAGCATGTACCGCAACGGAAGCAACCTTCCTGTCCCTAACGAGGCCTTCTACGGCCCGAAGGTCTGTCTGATAGACAAATATTCTTCTTCCGACGGGGACCTCTTCCCGTACGGCTTCCGCAAGCTCGGACTCGGAAAGCTCATCGGCAAGCGCTCGTGGGGCGGAATCGTGGGCATCTCCGGCTCAAGAAGATTCGTGGACGGGCAGGATATGCGCACCCCGTTCTTCACCTCCTATTCGACCGACGGAGAGTGGATCATCGAGGGTCACGGAGTGGATCCGGACATAGAGGTGGACATCAACCCGTTTGAGGACTATCTCGGCATAGACGCCCAGCTTGAAAAGGCCGTGGAAGTGCTCAAGGAAGAACTCAAGAACTACAGGAGCCTGCCGCCTACTCCGGCAGCGCCCGTAAAAAACTGATAATTCACAAAAATCTACACCACACAATGAAAACAAAAGCAGTACGACTTTACGGAAAAGACGACCTGAGGCTCGAAGAATTCGAACTGCCTCAGATAAAGGAAGATGAAATCCTGGCCAAGGTGGTCAGCGACAGCATCTGTATGTCATCATACAAGGCGGCGCACCAGGGTCCTGAGCACAAGAGAGTCCCGGACGACGTTGCCGTCAATCCTACCATCATCGGACACGAGTTCGCCGGCGAAATCGTCGAAGTCGGCAAGAAATGGCAGGCCGAATTCAAGGCCGGAGACAAGTTCTCCATCCAGCCGGCGCTCACCTACGAGGGCGGCCCTGTGGGAGTACTTTCCGCACCGGGCTATTCCTACAAATATATCGGAGGCGACGCCACCTATGTGGTAATCCCCGCCGAAGTGATGGAGCAGGGATGCCTGCTTCCGTACAAGGGGGAGGGATTCTACCCTGCGTCGCTGAGCGAACCGCTCTCCTGCGTCGTAGGGGCTATGCACGCCTGCTATCACACCACTCCGGGGTCGTATGTACACTCTATGGAGATTAAGGACGGGGGCAAGATGGCCCTGCTTGCGGGTGTCGGCCCTATGGGACTCGCCTGCATCAACTATGTGCTGCACCGCGAGGACAGGCATCCGTCGCTGTTTGTCGTGACGGACATCGACCAGACCCGTCTTGACAGAGCGGCGACCCTCTACACCAAGGAATTCGCCGCATCGAGAGGTATCGACCTGCGCTATATCAACACCGGAGCCGTCGCAGACCCTGTCTCCACCCTCCGCGAGATTACCGGCGGCGAGGGCTATGATGAGGTTGTCGTGATGGCTCCCGTAGCCGCAGTAGTGGAGCAGGCCGATGCGATTCTGGGATTCGACGGCTGCCTCAACTTCTTCTCCGGCCCGGGCAAAGCCGATTTCAAGGCTCCGCTCAACTTCTACAATGTCCACTATGCCTCAACCCACGTGGTGGGTACGAGCGGCGGCAATACCGACGATATGAAGGAGGCCCTGCACCTGATGGGCAAGGGGATGGACCCGGCAGGTCTAGTTACCCATATCGGAGGCCTCAACGCAGTGATTGACACGACCCTCAACCTGCCTTCCGTGCCGGGCGGCAAGAAGCTCATCTACACCCATATAGAGATGCCTCTCACGGCCATCGCCGATTTCGGCAAGAAGGGAGAGACAAACCCGGTCTATGCCGAACTTGAC
>CAVGPE010000076.1:0-9754 GCA_963631065.1 Ruminococcus bicirculans (ex Wegman et al. 2014) | reverse complement strand
GACGGCCGTCCTGAGACATCACGTTCACACCGGCGAGCTTGCCCTGGAGAGCCTGGGCGACGGAAGCCACAGGAACCTTGGCGATATCCTTGCCGGTCACCGAAGACACGGAGCCGGTGAGGTCGCGCCTCTTGACTACCTGGTAGCCGATTACGACCACGTCATCGAGGTAGAGGGAGCTCTCCTCAAGGGTGATGTCGTAAACGCTGCGGCCTGCGGTGACTTTCACCTTCACGTCGGTGTAGCCTATGCAGGAGGCGACGATGGTTGAATTTTCAGGGACGGAAAGCGTCCAGCGTCCGTCGATGTCGGTCATAGCACCGGTCTGCGTGCCTTCGACAACGATGCCGGCGCCTATTACAGGCTCACCCTTGACATCCCTGACGGTTCCGGAGATACTCTGCTGCGCAAACGCCACCCCTCCCATCAAGAGGAACAGAACGGCCAGCACAGCGCTTCTGAGATGAATTTTCATCATAAAGATTATTAAATTTGGTTATACAGTTGTGTCTGTCTTTCAGTGTTGAGGGTACAAAATTAATAAATTTTCGGAATCATTGCAGCTTTAGTTTTAAAAATATTTAATATCACCCCCTCTATTATGGAATCTGCCAGCGTTTCCGAAACTCTTTCGCGGGAATCTTGAGAAGTACGGGGAATTTTATTAAATTTGCGGTTTGTAACAAAATAACATTAATCTTATGCCCAAAATCATCACTTTCGGAGAGATTATGCTCCGGCTGTCAACGCCGGGATATCTGAGATTCAGCCAGGCGAAGCAGTATGATGCCACTTTCGGTGGCGGAGAGGCCAATGTAGCCGTTTCACTTGCAAACTACGGTATGGACGCCAAGTCCGTCACGAGGCTTCCTGACAACGATATCGCGAAGGCCTGCGTAAGAGACCTCCGCTCATACGGCATCGACACGAGCGGCATCGTCTATGGCGGCGACCGCGTCGGCATCTATTTCCTCGAGACCGGAGCGGTGGCGCGTCCGAGCAAGGTGGTCTATGACCGCGCCGGTTCGTCCATCGCCACGATAAAGCCGGGCGACATCGACTGGAAGAAGGTGCTGGAGGGGGCAGACTGGTTCCACTGGACCGGCATCACCCCGGCTCTGAGCCAGGGGGCCGCAGACGTCTGCCTCGAAGCCATCAAGGCCGCAAACGCTATGGGAATCACCGTGTCGTGCGACCTCAACTACCGCAAGAATCTCTGGAAATACGGCAAGAAGGCCTCCGAGATTATGCCCGCTCTCGTGGAAGGGAGCGATGTCATCCTCGGCAACGAGGAGGATGCGGACAAGGTGTTCGGCATCAAGCCTGAGGGATTCGACGTGACCAGCACCGGCGGAGCGATTGACCAGAAGAGATTCCAGAGCGTGGGCGAACAGCTTATGAAGAAGTTCCCGCGCGCGAAGAAGGTCATCATCACCCTGCGCGGCTCCATCAACGCCAACCACAACACCTGGGGCGGAGTGCTCTGGGACGGCAGCACGCTCTACCAGTCCCCGCGCTATGACATCACCCACATCGTGGACCGCGTCGGCGGCGGAGATTCATTTATGGGCGGACTCATCTACGGCCTGCTCAACTACAAGGGCGACGACCAGAAGGCCCTGAACTTCGCGGTTGCGGCTTCCTGCCTGAAGCACACCATCTTCGGAGACTACAACCAGGTGAGCGTGGCGGAGGTAGAGAACCTTATGAAGGGTGACGCTTCCGGAAGAGTTTCAAGATAACATCACTGAATTATGGCAAAATACAATAAACTCCAGGTCCTGCAGACCATGAAGGAGACCGGCATCGTGCCGGTATTCTACAACGCTGACGTCGAGGTCAGCAAGAATGTGCTCAAAGCCTGCTATGACGGCGGCATCAGAGCATTTGAATTCACCAACCGCGGCGACTTCGCGCAGGAGGTGTTCGCGCAGCTCGTGAAGTTCGCAAGCAAAGAGCTTCCGGGGATGATAATGGGCGTAGGTTCCGTGGTGGATCCGGGTACGGCCGCTCTCTATATCCAGCTCGGAGCGAATTTCGTGGTCGGGCCGGTGTTCAACCCGGCAGTGGCTCCGGTCTGCAACCGCAGGCTCATCCCCTACTGCCCGGGCTGCGGCTCAGTCACCGAGGTCAGCACCGCGCAGGAAGCGGGATGCGACGTATGCAAGGTGTTCCCGGGCGACGTGCTCGGGCCGGCTTTCGTCAAGGATCTGAGAGGCCCTATGCCGTGGAGCCAGATTATGGTCACGGGCGGCGTGAAGCCGGAGAAGGCCAACCTCGAAGCCTGGTTCAAGGCGGGCGCGACCTGTGTCGGAATGGGGTCCAACCTCTTCCCTAAGGACGTCATCGCGGCCGGCGAGTGGTCAAAGATTACGGAACTCTGCCGCGGGGCCCTCGAAATCGTCAAACAGGTAAGATAATCACATAATATATGAGTACACAGAAAAAACTGATGACCAACTGGCGCTGGTGGATGGTGGTGCTGCTTTTCCTTGCAACCACCGTCAACTATATGGACCGCCAGGTGCTGTCCCTGACGTGGAAGGACTTCATCGCTCCTGAATTCCACTGGACAGACAACGACTACGGTACAATCACCGCCCTCTTCTCCATCATCTATGCCGTATGTATGCTTTTCGCAGGCAAGTTCGTGGACTGGATGGGTACGAAGAAAGGATATCTCTGGGCCATAGGAATATGGTCCACGGGCGCGTGCCTCCACGCCGCCTGCGGATGGGCCACCTGCCACATCGAGGGATATGAGAGCATAAAGGCTATGCAGGCCGTGCAGAACGGTTCGGCGGCGGCCCTTGCGATAGCGTCCGTGAGCGTGTGGCTCTTCATAGCGGCCCGTGCCGTACTCGCCCTCGGCGAGGCCGGCAACTTCCCTGCCGCCATCAAGACCACCGCCGAGTACTTCCCTAAGAAGGACCGCGCGTTCGCGACCTCCATCTTCAATGCCGGAGCATCCGTGGGAGCGCTCATCGCCCCTGCGACCATTCCGCTTCTCGCCCAGTATTTCAAGGACAGGGGCGTCGGCGGAGGCTGGGAGATGGCCTTCATCATCATAGGCGCCATCGGTTATGTATGGATGGCCCTCTGGGTGTTTATGTACGAGAAGCCGGAGAAGAGCAGACACGTGAACGAGGCGGAACTCGCCTACATCCACCAGGATGACGAGGCCGATGCCGCAGCTGCGGCTGCAGCCGACAAGGATAAGAAGGACGAGAAGCAGGTTTCCCTCTGGAAGTGCTTCACCTTCAAGCAGACCTGGGCGTTCATCACCGGCAAGTTCTTCACCGACGGCGTGTGGTGGTTCTTCCTCTTCTGGGCTCCGGCCTATTTCTCCGACCAGTTCGGCTACAAGTCTTCTTCGGGCATGGGAGTGATTCTCATCACCGCTCTCTACGCCATCGTGACGGTGCTGTCCATCTTCGGAGGCTATCTGCCGCGAATATTCGTCGACAAGAAGGGTATGAATCCGTATGCGGGCCGTATGCTCGCGATGCTGCTCTTCGCCTTCTTCCCTCTCTTCGCGCTCTTCGCGCAGCCTATGGGAGTGCACTCGGCGTGGTGGCCTGCCATCTTCATCGGTCTTGCCGGTGCGGGGCATCAGGCTTGGTCAGCCAACCTGTTCAGCACCATCGGAGATATGTTCCCTAAGAGCGCCATCGCCACCATCACCGGCATCGGAGGTATGGCGGGCGGTATCGGTTCGTTCCTTATTCAGAAGGGGGCCGGTCTGCTCTTCACGAAGACCGCCGAGCTCGGCTCCGCGTTCACCTTCCTCGGATTCGAGGGCAAGCAGGGCGGATATTTCATAATGTTCTGCATCTGCGGTGTCGCCTATGTACTCGCGTGGAGCATTATGAAGGCTCTCGTGCCTAAGTACAAGCCTGTCGAAATCAAGTAAGGGATTTCCCGCATATATTGAGGAAGCGGTGGCTGACAGGTCTTTCGACTTTTCGGTCACCGCTTCTCCTTTCGTGTTGCCGCTCCGGCGGCGGGCTACTCCATCAGCTTCTTATATTTGAACCTCTTCGGCTCGGCGTTCCCCAGACGGGCGATGCGGTTCTGCTCGTATTCGGCGTAATTGCCCTCGAAGAATACGACCTGGGAGTCGCCTTCATAGGCGAGGATGTGCGTGGCTATCCTGTCGAGGAACCATCTGTCGTGGCTGATTACCACGGCGCAGCCTGCGAAGCTCTCAAGACCGTCCTCAAGGGCGCGGATAGTGTTGACGTCCACGTCGTTGGTCGGCTCGTCGAGCAGCAGGACATTGCCCTCGTTCTTGAGGGTCAGGGCGAGGTGCAGGCGGTTGCGTTCGCCTCCGGAGAGGACTCCGCAGAGCTTCTCCTGGTCGGCCCCGCTGAGGTTGAACCGCGACACCCAGGCGCGGGCGTTGATGTCGCGCCCTCCAAGCCGCACCCACTCGGAATTCCCGGCTATCGTCTCATAGACGGTCTTGTCCGGGTCGATGCTCCTGTGCTGCTGGTCCACATAGGAAATCTTGACCGTGTCGCCGATTTCGACAGTCCCGGAATCCGGGGTCTCGATGCCCATTATCAGTCTGAATAGGGTCGTCTTGCCGGCGCCGTTAGGGCCGATGACACCGACGATTCCCGCAGGAGGGAGGGAGAAGGTGAGGTGTTCGAAGAGAACCTTGTCCCCGTACGCCTTGGACACGTCGTGGAATTCTATGACCTTGTCGCCCAGACGCGGCCCGTTGGGGATGTATATTTCGAGGTTGGCCTCTTTCTCCCTGGAATCGGCGGCGGCAAGCTTCTCGTATGCGCCGAGACGGGCCTTCTGCTTGGCCTGCCGGGCCTTCGGAGCCATCCTCACCCACTCCAGCTCGTGCTGGAGGGTCTTGCGCCGGCGGCTCTCCTGCTTTTCCTCCATCTCCAGCCGTCTGGTCTTCTGCTCCAGCCAGGAGCTGTAGTTGCCCTTCCACGGAATCCCCTCACCTCGGTCGAGTTCGAGAATCCAGCCCGCCACGTTGTCGAGGAAATAGCGGTCATGGGTCACGGCGATGACCGTACCCTTGTACTGCCTCAGATGCGCTTCCAGCCACTGTATGCTCTCGGTGTCGAGGTGGTTGGTCGGCTCGTCGAGCAGCAGCACGTCCGGCTCGCGGAGGAGCAGGCGGCAGAGCGCGACACGGCGGCGTTCTCCCCCGGAGAGAGTGGAGATTTTAGCTTCGGACGGAGGGCAGTTAAGCGCGTCCATCGCCCTTTCGAGCTTCGCGTCGAGTTCCCAGCCGCCGAGCTGCTCTATCTTCTCGGAAAGCTCGCCCTGACGCTCGATGAGCGCGTTCATCTGAGCATCGTCCATAGGCTCCATAAATTTGAGGGCTATCTCGTTGTACTCGTCCAATACGTCCTTCACCTCCTGCACACCCTCCTGTACCACTTCAAGCACGGTCTTGCCGGGGTCCATCTGCGGTTCCTGTTCGAGGTAGCCCACAGAGTAGCCGGGAGCCCAGACCACTTCGCCGCGATAGGATTTCTCCACTCCGGCGATGATTTTCAGAAGGGTCGATTTACCGGACCCGTTCAGGCCGATGATGCCTATCTTGGCCCCGTAGAAGAACGAGAGGTATATGTCCTTGAGGATTACCTTGTTGTTGTGCGGGAGGACCTTGCCCACACCGTTCATCGAGAAGATTATCTTTTCGTCTGCCATATCCTGTAGTTAATAATCGTTTCCGCAAAGATAAGACTTCCCGTCAAGAGATGGAACTTTTTGAGTGCGGCGTCCGTATATGTAAGGTAAAAACTATTAAAGAAATGAGCAACTTTATTTCACAACTGTCCGACAAGGCCGCCAGAGCGATCAGATGCTGGTGGCTGTTTCTACTTTGCGGCCTGCTCTGCATCGCAGCGGGAATCGCCGTATTCTGCAATCCGCTTGAAAGTTATATGACTCTCAGCCTGCTCTTCGGAGTCGTTATACTCGTGACGGGTATCGTCGGGCTGACCGTGGCCGCCAGCAGCCGCAACTACTTTATGATGAGGGGATACAATATCGTCGGAAGCATACTCGACATCATCGTCGGCCTCATGCTCAGCGCGTGGCCGGCGGTCACCGCCGCACTTCTCCCGGTATTTCTCGGCATCTGGATTATGTACCATAGCTTTATGCTCATAGGGCTGGCCGGCGACCTCGGCTCGTTCAATGTCCCCGGTGCCGGATGGGGTGTCGCCGGAGGTGTTCTGCTGCTGATTCTCTCCGTCCTCATCATCTTCAAGCCGCTCTTCGGAGCCGCAGTAGTGGTGATTCTTATGGGAGCGGCGCTGGTGGTGATCGGCGCGATAATGATTGCAGGCTCACTGCGTCTGCGCAGGTTGCACAAGAGCGTTCAGGAGAGTTTCGGCCCGATTCATCTCGGAGACTGACAGCTTCTAAAGCAAGTCGGAGAGGTGGTCGTAATACTGGCGGCTCACCGGGATGGGATTGAGACCGTCCTGCAGAAGTTCCGCCTGTATGACGCCCTCTTTGCTGCGGCGCAGAACCTTGATGTGCCGCGGGTTGACATAGTACGAGCGGTGGCAGCGCACCAGCCCGTGCTTTGCTGAATTCTCCTCCAGGCTGCGCATAGAGTTGCGCAGCATAAAGACCTTGGGACGGTCATTCTCAAGATAGTGTATCTTCACATAGTTCGCCTCCGCCCCGACATAGAGTATCGCGGACGGGTCTATGGTCAGCTTCAGCCGCTTGTGCTCGTCATAGAACTTCACGAGCGAATCGTCCTGCACCGGAGCGCTGCTCTGCGCCTGCAGGTTGACTATGATGCGGAGCAGGATGAGCAGGCCGTATGGATATATCAGTATCAGGTACGAGAACTTGAAGCAGTGCGAGAGCGCGAGGAAATACGGCATCTCCCTCCCGTAGAAGAGCGCTGTATAAAGCGCCATAAAGAAGGCGCAGACCATCACCTCCCCTATGCACCAGATGCCGTAGTGCCATCTGCGGAAAGGGATATATTTATAGAGCGCGACGAATATCAGCCGGGTCAGGGCAAGCACCGCGAGTATGATGCATGTCAGCATCAGCAGGTGGAAGGCGAAGCTCTTGCCTCCGACCACATAGAAGTCCTGTATTCCGAAAGGGTTGTACAGAAAGCTGAACGCGATAAAAAACGCCGGCATCAGAAGCACATATATCAGATGTGCCACATAGCTTTTAGGAAGCTTCAAAGCAGAGTCCATAATCCCGATTAATCCCTTAATATGAAGGGACGGACATCGAAGTCCGTGCCATTCGTCCCAAAAATACGGCAATTTTCCCGCAAAACAAGGGTTTCATCACCTTTTTTACCCGGTAAGGCCCACTTTCTTTATCCCACAATCCAAAGGCAGTACCTTCGCATCACAAAAATCCGGAAAACTCCCCGGAAGGCGGGTGCGCCGCCATCGCACGACCGACTGCGGAGGCCGGAAAGGGTGACAGGGGCGGCAACGCGGATTGTTTTTAAAAAAGAAAGCTTATGAACAAGTATGAATACTCGGTAGTCCCGGAGAATATAGACTTCAAAGGGCAGATCACGGTTCCGTCGCTGTGCGGACACATCATCAACGCCATCGGCCAGAATATCCGCAAGGAGGGGTACGGCATAGACGTGATGGCAAGGGAGAACCGCAGCTGGATTCTGCTGCGCTCGGCTTTCGAGATAGATGTCCGTCCGGGCCTCTATTCCCCCATATTCGTGACGGTGTGGCCCGGCCCGGGCAACGGCATCACCTATCACCGCTGCGTCCGCATCACCGACAGCAGTGACCGGGAGCTGGGACGCGGCACTACCGAATGGTGCATCATCGACAGGACGTCCAGGAGACCGGTGTTCCCGGATCTGGAGCTGGTGAATGTGGAAGACGGGGTTCCCTGCCGCAGCCCGAAGAGAATCCGCGACTTCGACCCGGAAATCAAGGACGACAGGAAGGTCTGCTACAGCGACTGCGACTTCAACGGACACCTCAACAACACCCGCTATGTCGAGCTGCTCTACGATATGCTGCCGGAAGATGTCCTTGACCGTCCGTCCCCGGTACGGCTCGACATCAATTACCGTCACGAAGTGCGCTGCGGGGAGAAGGTGACGCTCGGTCTCAAGAGGGAGACCCCGGACGAGTGCCTGTTCATCGCGAGAGCCGGCGGGCAGACCCTGTGCAGCGCGTCCCTGATGAGCGCCTGACTACTTCAGAAACACGAAGAATACGGCAAGGACCAGACAGCCGAATGCGGCGATATGGTTCCACTGTATCGCCTGCCCCCGGAAGACGAAGGTGACGATCAGCGTGAATACGACCAGAGAGACGACCTCCTGAATCACTTTCAGCTGCACAAGTGTGAAGGGGCCTCCGTTGATGCTGGAGCCGAGCCTGTTGGCCGGCACCTGGGCGCAGTACTCGAAGAAGGCCAGCCCCCACGAGAAGAGTATCACCAGTATCAGCGGCCATCCGTCCGAAATCTTCATCTCCTGAAGTTTCAGATGCCCGTACCAGGCGAAGGTCATAAAGATATTGGACACCACGAGAAGCAGTATGGTCCACAATCCCTGCATTTCTTTTCCTTTGTTTCTAACTCGAGTTTCGCAAGTTGCAAAATGACATTGTGCAGTACTTGCGAAACTTACATTTCCAAGAAGTTGTTCTGCCGGACTCTCCGGACTGCGGACTGCGGCGGGGCCGCAGTTTTGCGGCGCAAAGATAGGAATTTTGCGGCATTTTGGCCATCTTTGTCCGATATGAAAGACACGCATATAGTAATAATGGCCGGAGGAGTGGGCAGCAGACTCTACCCCGTCAGCACTCCGGAGCATCCGAAGCAGTTCATCGACCTGCTTGGCTGCGGCAAGACTCTCATCAGACTCACATACGAGAGATTTCTCGAAGTTGACCCGGAAGCCCGCTTCTGGGTGGTGACCTCGGAAAAATATATCCACTTCATCCACGAGCAGCTGCCGGAAATCCCTGACGAGCAGATATTGGCAGAACCCGAGCCGCGCAACACCGCCCCGTGCATAGCCTACGCCTGCCGGAAAATCCTCAAGAAATACCCCGATGCCGATGTGGTCGTCACCCCGTCGGACGCTTATGTGCCTGACTGCAAGGCTTTCGCCCGCACGGTCAATGCGGCAGTCAGCTTCGCCGCCGTGCGCGACGCGATAGTCTGTGTGGGCATAGAGCCTGACTCTCCGCACACCGGCTACGGCTACATCCACGCGGCTCACATCCCGAAAGGAGACGACGAAGTGGTCAAAGTGTCGGAATTCAAGGAGAAACCCTCGCCCGAGACCGCGCAGAAATACCTTTCCGACGGCGGATATTTCTGGAACGCCGGCATCTTCATCTGCAGCGCCCGCAGCTTCGAGAGCCAGCTCCGCAAGTTCGCCCCGCAGATATCTTCGGTGATGGACCTTCTCTCCCCGGCGCTCTACACAGACCGGGAGACCTCCGAACTCGCGAGGCTCTTCCCCGGCTGCGAGAAGATTTCGATAGACTACGCCGTGATGGAAAAGTCCCCCGACATCTATATGATTCCGGGACGCTGGGTATGGAGCGACCTCGGCAGCTTCGAGTCCATAGAGAAGATAAGCGGAAAAAAGTTAAAATAATTTTATCGAAAGTTTGGAAAATTCGGAGTAAAAGGATACCTTTGCAGTCCCAAAATAAAACGGGATGACTCGTTAGCTCAGTTGGTAGAGCATCACACTTTTAATGTGGGGGTCTCGGGTTCGAGCCCCGAACGGGTC
>CAVGPE010000075.1:0-5834 GCA_963631065.1 Ruminococcus bicirculans (ex Wegman et al. 2014) | reverse complement strand
CAACTCCTCAGGCAAGTTCGCCGAGATACAGAATCTCGCCATAGGGCGCAAGGCCGAACCGGGGTCCGTATTCAAGACCGTCACCCTGATGTCCGTACTCAACGACGGCTATATAAAAAGTCTTGAGGAGACCCTTCCGGCGACCGACGGCAAGGTGGAGGGGACCACCATCAGGGACAGCCATATCCCGGAATTCGCAGCCAAGCACAAGACCAGGCGGATAAGCGTGATAGACGGATTCAAAATCTCGTCCAACTATGTCTTCGCGGCCCTCGCCGTCCAGAACTACGGCAAGAACAAGAACAAGAACTTCGACAGAACGGAGAAGTTCCTCTCCAACATCTACACCTACAAGCTCGGCGAGGCGTTCGACTTCGACCTCGACGGTCTCCAGACCCCGACCATCCCCAACCCCGGCACGAGATACTGGACCAACACGGACCTGGGGTCCATCGCCTTCGGCTACAGCACCCAGGAGACCCCGCTGCACATCCTCACCTTCTACAACGCGATAGCCAACAAGGGCAGGATGATGAAGCCTTACCTCGTGGAACATATCGAAGAGAACGGGAAGGTGGTCTCACGGCGCGGGGAGAGCATACTCAACTCCGCCGTCTGCTCGAAGGCCGTGGCCGACACCATCACCCGTGCGCTGAAAGCCGTCACGGAAGACGGCACCGCCCGCAGGCTCAAGGGGGCGAAATGCAGCGTGGCAGGCAAGACGGGCACTTCCTTCGGCACTTTCGAGAACGGGAAATATATCGACGCCGGAGGCCGGCGCAAATATCAGGGCACCCTTGTGGGCTTCTTCCCCGCCGAAGACCCGCAGTACAGCATCATCTGTACCGTGTATTCCAAACCCACCAAAAAGAGCTTCCAGGGAGGAGGCATCCCGGCCCGGGCGATACGCGCGGTAATAGACGAAATATATGACATCGACCCGTACTTCCGGGAACAGATACGGAAAGCGAAATGAAACTTAAGGACATAATAGACAAGTGCGGCGCGGTCTCCGTCAGAGGGGCTGCGGACATAGAGATAGGCGGAGTCACCAACGACTCGCGCAAAGTCCGTCCGGGAGACCTTTTCATCGCGGTCACGGGCTGCGGCAGGGACGGACGCGAACATATAGGCGAGGCCGTCGGGGCCGGAGCCGCCGCAGTGATGTGCGAGGGCGGATGCCCTCCGTTCGGGGGATGCGCGGTGGAGGTGGCCGACAGCAGGCTGGCGGCGGCGATGGCCGCTGACAGATTCTACGGCCATCCCAGCGGCAGGCTCACTCTGGTGGGCATCACCGGCACCAACGGCAAGACGACGACAGTCACCCTGCTCTACAATATGTTCCGCGCCCTCGGACACGAGTGCGGACTGCTCTCCACCATAGCCAACTATGTCGGCTCACGCAGGGTGGAGACCGCCAACACCACCTCCGACCCCGTCACCGTCAACTCCCTGCTGAGCGAGATGGTCGAGGCCGGCTGCGAATACTGCTTTATGGAAGTCAGCTCGATAGGGGTGGACCAGCAGAGAATCGCGGGGCTCGAGTTCAAAGCCGGGATTTTCTCCAACCTCACCCACGACCATCTCGACTACCACGGCACATTCGCCAACTACCTCCGCTGCAAGCAGCGCTTCTTCGACTCCCTGCCGAAAGACGCTTTCGCCATAACCAACGCCGACGACCGCAACGGGATGACAATGGTGCAGAACACTTCGGCCAAAGTCATCACATATTCGTGCCGCGGCGCTGCGGACCACTGCTGCAGGGTGATGGAGGAGAGTTTCGAGGGGATGCTGCTCAAGATAGACGGCACAGAGGTGTGGACCCGGCTCATCGGGGCGCACAACGCCAGCAACATACTCGCGATATACTCCACCGCAGTCTCGCTCGGAATCCCAAAGGATGAAGCTCTGCTCTCCATCTCCACGCTCCTCCCGGCCAAGGGCAGGCTGGAGACGATAAGCGGGCCGAAAGGCCTGAACGTGGTCATCGACTACGCCCACACCCCGGACGCGCTCGAAAACGTATTGAAGACGCTCCGCGACGTGGCCCCGGACAGGGAACTCATCTGTCTGTTCGGCTGCGGGGGCGACCGCGACCGCAGCAAGCGTCCGGAGATGGCGGCGGTGGCCGGCAGATATGCGGACAGAATCTTCCTCACTTCCGACAACAGCCGCTCCGAGCGCACGGAAGACATAATCGCCGAGATAAGGACCGGGCTGGACGCAGACGCGCTCGCAAGGACAGTCAGCATCCCCGACCGCAGGGAGGCCATACGCGCGGCCATCTCCCTCGCCCCTCAGAACTCCACGGTGCTGCTCGCCGGCAAGGGACACGAGACCTATCAGATCATCGGAGGGGAGAAGCTGCACTTCGACGAGAGGGAAATAGTGGACGAAATATTCAAAAGCTTGAGATAATATGCTGTATCATCTTTCAGAATGGATTGAGACTCTCGGACTCGACATCCCGGGACTGAGGCTGATGCATTACCTGTCGTTCAGGGCTATGTTCGCCTTCGTGACGGGGCTGCTGATAGCTTTCTTCGCCGGAGGCAGAATCATCGCCGCGCTCCGCAGACATCAGATCGGAGAGACCATACGCGACCTCGGGCTGGAGGGGCAGATGCAGAAGAAGGGCACCCCGACTATGGGCGGAGTCATCATAATCATCGCCCTTGTGGGGGCCGCGCTGCTGGTGTGCAGGCTGGACAGCATATATACCATACTGCTGCTCGTCACCACCCTGTGGTGCGGGGCGATAGGATTCACCGACGACTATATCAAGGTGTTCAGACACCGCAAGGAAGGCCTCAGCGAGAAGGGCAAGCTCATCCTCCAGTTCGGACTGGGTCTGGCGGTCGCGCTGACGGTGTGCATCAGCCCTGATATCCACAGCGACAATCTCGTGACCACGATTCCCTTCGTCAAGGCTCACGAGTTCGACTACTCCTCCCTATCCCCGCTAAGGGGGCAGGCGGGGGTCTACTGCTCCTGGGGCATATATATGACAATGATTATACTGGTCATCCTCGCCTGCTCCAACGGCACCAACCTGACGGACGGTATGGACGGACTCGCCGCAGGCAGTTCGGTCATCGTCGGGGTGGTGATAGGAGTGATGGCCTGGCTGGGAGGCGACATCCTCAACGCGGAATACCTCAACATTATGTATCTCCCGGGTTCCGGAGAGGTGGCGGTCTATATGTCCGCGTTCACGGGGGCCCTCATCGGCTTCCTGTGGTACAACACCTTCCCGGCGCAGGTGTTTATGGGCGACACGGGCAGCCTCACCATAGGCGGGGTCATAGGGGTGAGCGCGGTGCTAATCCGCAAGGAGCTGCTGCTGCCTCTGCTCTGCGGCATATTCCTCGCGGAAAGTCTCTCGGTCATCATCCAGAGGGGATGGTTCAAATATACCAGAAGAAAGTACGGTGAAGGCAGGCGCGTCTTCCTGATGGCGCCGCTGCACCACCATTATCAGAAGCAGGGCATCCCGGAGCCGCGCATAGTCACGAGGTTCTGGATAATCGGAGTCCTGCTCGCAGTAGGCACATTGGCATTGTTGAAGATACGATAAGATAAGACAGGTTAACTATATGGCAAGAATAGTGGTATTGGGCGGAGCCGAAAGCGGCGTGGGGGCCGCAGTGCTCGCGAAAGTCAAGGGATTCGACGTATTCCTCTCCGACAACGGGAAGATAAAGGAGGAATATCTTGACACCCTGCGCAAATGGGACATCCCCTTCGAGGAGGGAGGGCACACCCCGTCCCTCGTGCTAAACGCCGACGAGGTGATAAAGAGTCCCGGCATACCGGAAACGGCCCCGATGATACAGGCCCTGAGGGAACGCGGCACGCACATAATCTCGGAAATCGAATTCGCCGCCAGATACGACGGCGCGAAGAAAATCTGCATCACCGGCTCCAACGGCAAGACGACCACGACCTCGCTCATCTACCATCTTCTCAGGGAGGCCGGACTCGACGCCGGACTCGGAGGCAACATAGGCAAGAGCTACGCTCTTCAGGTAGCGACCGAGAAGCACGATTACTATGTACTGGAAATCAGCAGTTTCCAGCTGGACGACACCTACGATTTCAGGCCGGACATAGCCATCATCACCAACATCACCCCGGACCATCTCGACCGCTACGACCACAAGATGGAGAACTATGTCAAGGCGAAGTTCCGCATCACGCGCAATCTGAGAAGCGAGGACTGCTTCATCTTCGACTCTGACGACGCCATCACGACAGAGCATCTCAGCAGGATAGTGCTTCAGGCCAGAATGCTCCCGTTCTCGCAGGAAAAGGAACTCGGGCAGGGGGCGTTCCTGCGCGGCGACAGCATCGTGCTGCGCTACGATGACAGCGAATCGGAGATTTTCCTCAAGGAACTCGCCCTCTCCGGGAGGCACAATGTCTATAACTCTATGGCTGCGGCGCTCGCGGCCAAGGCCAGCGGCATCAGCGACGAGGTGATACGCAAGTCGCTCAAAAGCTTCTCCCCCGTCGAACACCGTCTCGAACCGGTGCTGAACGTGGGCGGAGTGCTGTATATCAACGACTCCAAGGCCACCAACGTCGATGCGGCCTGGTACGCGCTCGAATGTCAGACCCGTCCGGTGGTGTGGATAGTCGGAGGCACCGACAAGGGCAACGACTACAGCGCTCTCGACTCTCTCGTGCGGGAGAAGGTCAAGGCCATAGTATGCCTCGGCAAGGACAACGCCAAGATACACGAGGCGTTCGAGGGCATAGTGGGCAGTGACAGGATATGCGACACTCTCTCCGCCGCGCAGGCCGTGCAGGCCGCCGCAGGCTTCGCCGAAAGCGGGGACGTGGTGCTGCTCAGCCCGTGCTGCGCAAGCTTCGACCTTTTCAAGAACTATGAAGACAGGGGCGAACAGTTCAAACAGGCCGTAAGACATCTGTAGTATGGCAGGGAAGAAGAGCTCATTCTGGACATTCGCGGACCGCTTTGAGGGAGACAAGGTGGTGTGGATTATCGTGCTGCTGCTCTTCCTCTTCTCCATCGTATGTATGTTCTCGTCCACCTCCCGCCTGCTGGATGAGGGGGCGACCCGCATAGACCTCGTGAAGGAACAGTTCCTGGTCGTGCTGGTAGGACTGGGACTCATCATCGGGCTGTACAATATCAGGGAAATGGCCATCTTCCGTTTCTTCAGCGCGTTCGGCTTCGGCGTTTCGTTCCTGCTGCTGCTTCTTCTTGATTTGAGGATTCAGCTGCCGTTTATGCGCGCCGTAGAGATCAACGGGGCCTACCGCATCCTGCAGGTAGAAAAAATCCAGCTGCACGTCTTCGAGGTGGTCAAGGTGGCGATGGTGCTGTATCTGGCCTGGGCCCTGGATATGTTCAAGCGCAGGAAACTGCCCGGCAAGGGGCTGAGCGACATCTGGAAGAAGATTCTTTTCATCTACGCCCCCTTCCTTGTCATCTTCGTGATGATTATCCCGGGGAGCAACTCAAGCGCCCTCGTGATAGGCGCGATAATGTTTATCGTGATACTTCTCGGAGGCGGAAACTTCAGGGATATGTCCCTGCTGCTGCTCGGAGGGCTGGCGGCAGTGGCGCTGTGCGTCGGAATCTACAAAATCTCCGACGGCAGGTATATGGAACGCATAGGCACCGGCATCTCCCGCATCTTCGAGAAGAACGACTGGGAGAAGCAGTTTCTCGAATCCGGAAGGGGCACGGCGGCATATCAGGAGGCCCTCGACGCTATGCGCCAGCCATACAGCGCGAAGATAGCCGTCCACGAGGGCGGCCTGCTCGGCAAAGGGCCGGGACAGAGCACCCAGCGCTATGT
>CAVGPE010000074.1:9223-9758 GCA_963631065.1 Ruminococcus bicirculans (ex Wegman et al. 2014) | reverse complement strand
ATTGCAGGGCAAATTTTAGCCCGCCACAGGTAGCACAAGTATAACTGATTAATATTAAGTATGAAACATTTTGCACTCTCGTTGCTCGCGGCGCTGGTTTCCCTCGGTGTCTATGCGACAGACTTCCCGGCCGTGTACAGCTACGGTACAGCCGCCCAGACCCCCTTCACTCTCGATGTTCCCGTGCCTGACGGCAACTATCTGGTGACAATGAAGATAGGCAGCCGCAAGAAGGCCGGAGCGACATTCGTCAAGGTGGAGAGCCGCCGCCTCGCGGTCAATGACCTCCGCACGGCGAAAGGCGAATTCCGTACTGTGAGCTTCGTCGTCAACAAGAGGGACGCAAAAATCCGTGAGAACGGAGTCGAGGTGGCCGAAGTCAGACTCAAGCAGCGCGAAATCGGCAAGCTCAACTGGGACGGCTGCCTTAATATAGAGGTAGGGGGAGAGGCTCCCGTGGTGGAGTCGATAAGCGTCGAACCGGCTTCGGGGGTCACAACCGTCTTTCTCTGCGGGGATTCGACCGTGGTAGACC
>CAVGPE010000074.1:3600-9193 GCA_963631065.1 Ruminococcus bicirculans (ex Wegman et al. 2014) | reverse complement strand
CGAACCGGCTTCGGGGGTCACAACCGTCTTTCTCTGCGGGGATTCGACCGTGGTGGACCAGGACAACGAGCCTTGGGCGAGCTGGGGGCAGATGTTCCCATGGTTCTTCGACACCGGAGTCGCCGTCGCCAACTATGCCGAGAGCGGGGAGAGGACGGACAGTTTCATAGCGGCCGGCAGACTGCGCAAGATTCTCTCCCTGATGCAGCCGGGGGACTATGTGTTCGTGGAATTCGGACACAATGACCAGAAGATAGACAGGCAGCCGGGCAAGGGCGCGTACTATTTCTTCGCCACGCAGCTCAAGACCTTCATCGACGAGGTTCGCGCCAAAGGGGGAGTCCCGGTGCTGGTGACCCCTACGCACAGGCGCAATTTCGACAAGGACGGCAAGATAGTCGAGACTCATCTCAACTATCCGGATGCGATGAGATGGGTTGCGCAGCGCGAAGGTGTCGAGCTGATAGACCTTCACGAGATGTCCGCCAGATTCTACGAGGCCCTCGGTCCGGAAGCGTCAAAAGGGGCATTCGTGCACTACAAGGCCGGTTCATATCCGGGGATGGCGAAGGATGTCGCGGACAATACCCACTTCAATCCTTACGGGGCTTTCGAACTCGCCAAATGTATGGTGGCGGCCATTATGGCCCAGGGCCTGCCGCTCTCGGAGCATATCGTCAATTTCGGCGGATACAGTCCTGCGCAGCCTGACGCTCCGGAGAGTTTCAACTGGTATGACAGCCCTTCCAGAGCCCTCGCGGCCCAGGTCCTTGAAAAGGACGACAAGGCCACGGAAGTCCCTGCAAAGCGTTAGCGGCGCGGCTATCTTGCCGGCACGAAACCGTTGAGCTTGAATTCTTCGCCGCCCGTTTCCATCTTGTCCCAGCTGATGTTGCGGGTGACGAGGTCGCGGGTGTTCTCTACATTGTTGATGAACTCGGTGACAGTGCCGACGCGGATGTCCTCCAGCGTCACGCCCTGCACCGGGTCGCGGCTGTCGCCGCGTATCTCGAAGATCGCGTCGGCCTGCTCGCAGCGGGCTCCGCGCAGGGTGATGTTGCGTATGCGGGTGATTGCTGTCTCGAAGGTCGGCACGATGGTTCTCCACTGATACATCACGTCGGTGTCTATCTCGAAGACCCTCTTCATCCTGGTCGCGGACACGTTCTCCATCGTGACATTCTCCACGAATCCGCCGCGGCGGTGGTTGGTCTTGATGTAGAAGAGCCGGTACACCGCATCGGAGGAGTGGCAGTCGTGCATATATACGTCTCTCACTCCTCCAGACATCTCGCTTCCGATGCCGAGCAGGCAGTGTCCCTGGATGATGTCGCAGTTGCGGACCACAATCTGTTCCGTCGGGGTGGCGAGTCGCCAGGCATCCTGGTTGCGCCCGGCTTTCAGCACCACTGCGTCGTCGCCCTGGTCGAAACGGCAGTCCTCCACGAGGACGTGCGAACTCATCTCTATGTCTATCCCGTCGTTGTTGTGTCCGTGCGCATAGACATCCAGAGAGTGAACCCAGGCATCCTTGCAGAGGTAGAGGTGAATCGTCCAGAACGGGCTTTCGCGTATGCTGAAGTCTTCAAGCCGGACATTGGTGCAGCGGTTGAACTGTATGAGGTGAGGGCGCATATTGGCTTCGCCCTCCTCCATCCGGCGGTGTTCGACGGGGATTCCGGTGGAGCACATCGCGTAGAGCTGCCTCGTGGCCTGGATATGGGCCTCCGGACGTGCGAACCACTCTCTCCAGAAGTCCATCTTCGGAGCTATCGTCCCCGGTCCCGCGATGCCCACGTTCTCACATTCATAGGCGTAGATGAGAGGGGAGTAGTTCATACACTCCGTACCCTCCCAGGAAGTCCTGACGGCCGGAAGATAGAGCTGCGGGTCGTCTTCGAACACCAGCCGCGCACCCTCGCTGAGATAGAGCAGGCAGCCGCTGCTGAAGTGTACCGGGCCGCTGAGCCATTCCCCTTCCGGGACGACGACCCTGCCGCCGCCAGCTTTCGAGCAGGCCTGCATCGCCTTGCGGAATGCTTCCGTGGTGGCCTTGACATTGCCCTGCCTGGCTCCGAAGCGGGTGATTGGGAAATCCTTCTGCGGGAAATCGTGCATCTGCAGAGGTTCGAAGCCGAACGGGGCTTCTGGAGCGGTGACGAGCGTCTGTGCGGAAAGGCTCACCGATGCCGCGAGGGCCAGTCCGAGTATGAAATTATGCGGTCTCATTATGTTATTTTATGATTTTCCAGTAGTTTTCCTTGCGCGGGAGGGCTTTCGGGTTGGGCTTCGCAGGGTAGCCGAGGGAAAGGGCGCCGAGGCCCATATAGTTTTCGGGAATTCCGAGTTCGGCCTTGAGAGCCTCTCCCTGAGGGGTTGCGAACATCTCGATTTCGCGGTTGATCCAGCAGGACGCGAGGCCGACGGCGTGTGCGGCGAGCATCATATTGCCCAGCACCAGAGATCCGTCCTGTATTGAGTTGGGATTCTCCTCCGGTTTCGGGACGAAGACCAGGATGACGGTGGGCGCTCCGTAGTACGGGTCGCTTTCCGTCCCCATAATCCGCGCGTTCATCGCCGTCAGGCGCTCCCTTATGCCGGAGTCCTGCACCGCCACGATGAGCGGATCCTGCCTGTTGTGTCCCGTAGGGGCGTAGGTGCCTGCTTCCAGCACGGCTTTCAGTTCTTCGTCGGAGACCTGTCCCGGAGCATATTTCCGTATGCTGCGGCGGGTCTTGATGGCTTCAAGTATAGGATTTTCCATAAAAAACGGTTTGTGAGTTATGCTACAAAAATAGTAAGAAAAACGGAGAAAATGATTACCTTTGTACATTGACTAAAAACCATTCTGAAATGAATATAGCACTTAAGCAGGGCTGCAGATATGCCCTTCTTGTCCCTACGAGTATGGGACTCCGTATCACTCCGGAAAACGGTCAGCCTGTGCAGAGCAGTGACATTCTGCATCTTCAGGCCACAAGCGCCGAGACCAACGTGGCAAGCGTGTCGTCCTATCTCGGACTTCCTGTCAAGGTTCTCACGGCCTTCGTGAAGGACAGCCCGTTCGCCGCGTTCATCAAGTCCAACCTCCGCGCCCGCGGGATGGATTTCGAAGGCCCGGAAGTGCCCCAGGGCGGCCCTTGGGGATACAGACATCAGATCAACATAGCCGACAGCGGTTACGGTTCGAGAGGGCCGCGCGTGTGGAACGACCGCGCCGGGGAAGTGGGAAGGACACTCAATGTCAAGGATTTCGACCTTGACCGCATCTTCGGACAGGAGGGAGTGCAGATTGTACATCTCTCCGGGCTTATCGCCGCTCTCAGTCCGGACACCAGCAAGTTCTGCCTCGAAATAGCCCGCGCGGCGAAAAAATACGGCACCCGCATCAGCTTCGACCTCAACTACCGCGCCTCCTTCTGGAAAGGGCGCGAGAGCGAGCTTCACGACATCTTCTCCGAGATATGCAGCATCGCGGACATCCTCATCGGCAACGAGGAGGACTTCCAGCTCTGTCTAGGCATCGAGGGGCCTGAGGCCGGCGGCAAGGATATCACGGCCAAGATAGACGCCTTCAAGGAGATGATACGCCGCGTGAAGAAGGAATATCCGGGGGCTCAGGTCTTTGCGACCACCCTGCGTCAGGTCAACGACACCAACAGTCACAACTGGGGCGCGATTATGCTCGAAGGCGACAACTGGCATGTCGTGGAGCCGCGTCAGATACATGTGCTTGACCGTATCGGCGGCGGCGACGGCTTCGTGGGCGGTCTCCTCTACGCGGTGCTCAAAGGCTGGGAGCCGGAGAAATGGATACAGTTCGGCTGGGCCAGCGGCGCTCTCGCCACCACTTTCCTCACCGATTACGGCCAGCCGGCCGACGAGGAGCAGGTGTGGAGCATCTGGCAGGGCAACGCGAGAGTGAAGAGATAGAGCGGGGCTATGCTGTACTACGCAAGAGGTTCCAAGACCGACAATATCACCCCCGATGAAGTCAGGGCCATATTGAAGGAGGTCTTTGACGGGATGGGGAAGAAGAAGCGGGTACTGGCTCTGCCTCCCGACTTCACCCGTCTCAACTCGTATGCCGGCCCTATCACGGAGATGGTGTACGATTACTACGGCGATGCGCTCACGGATGTGATGCCGGCCCTCGGCACACATTCTCCGATGACGGACGGACAGATAAAGACAATGTTCGGGCATATTCCCGCCGACCGCTTCCGCGTGCACGACTGGCGCAACGATGTGGTGACCGTGGGACAGGTGCCGTCCGAATATGTCCGCGAAGTCTCGGAAGGCAGGCTCAGCTACAGCTGGCCGGCGCAGGTGAACCGCCTGCTGCTCGACCCTTCCTTCGATCTGATACTCTCCATAGGTCAGGTCGTGCCTCACGAGGTGATAGGGATGGCCAACTACACCAAGAATATATTCGTCGGTGTGGGCGGTGCGGAAGGCATCAACAAGAGCCACTATATCGGTGCGACCTACGGGCTTGAGCGCATTATGGGCCGGGCGAAGTCTCCTGTGCGGGACGTGATGGAGTATGCGAGGACGCATTTCATCAAAGACCTTCCTATAGTATATGTGCTTACCGTGCGCGCGAAGAACGAGGAAAGCGGGGAGATGGAGCTCAAGGGCCTCTTTATCGGAGACGACTTCGAGTGCTTCCAGAAGGCTTCCGACCTCTCGCTGGAGACCAATTTCATAATGGTGGACCACGAGATAAAGAAATGCCTCGTCTATCTCGACCCGGAGGAGTTCAAGAGCACCTGGCTCGGCAACAAGAGCATCTACCGCACCCGTATGGCGCTCGCCGACGGCGCGGAGCTTGTCGTCATCGCACCGGCGCTCAAGGAGTTCGGCGAGGACAGGACTATGGATGCCCTGATACGCAAATACGGCTACAAGGGGACTCCGCACACGCTTGAGGCTACGGAAAACAATGCCGACCTGCAGGAAAATCTCGGCGCTTCCGCCCACCTCATCCACGGCTCTTCCGAGGGACGCTTCACCATCACATACTGCCCGGGTCCGGAGATGAGCCGGGAGGAGATAGAGGGCGTTGGATTCAAGTATGGCAACCTGGATGAGGTGCTGCGGCGCTATCATCCGGAGAGCCTGAGCGACGGATGGAACATTATGCCGGACGGCGAGGAGGTCTACTACATCTCCAACCCGGCGCTCGGCCTCTGGGCATATCCTGAGAGATTCAAGGACTGAGAATCTGGTATGAAGATAGTCTGCGACAACAAGATACCTTTCCTGCGCGGGGTGCTGGAACCTTATGCGGAGGTGGTGTATCTTCCCGGCAGGGAGACTGTGCCGGAAGTGGTCAGGGATGCGGACGCCATAATCACGCGCACCCGCACAATCTGCAATGAAGCCCTGCTGAAGGGTTCCTCCGTCAAGGTCATCGCCACGGCGACCATAGGCTACGATCATATCGACACCCGCTGGTGCGAGGAACACGGCATAGTCTGGAGAAATGCTCCGGGCTGCAATTCCTGGTCGGTCAAGCAGTATCTCAGCTCCGCCCTTGTGAGGCTTGCGCAGAAGCATTCCTTCAATCTTGAGGGGATGACTCTCGGGG
>CAVGPE010000074.1:0-3460 GCA_963631065.1 Ruminococcus bicirculans (ex Wegman et al. 2014) | reverse complement strand
CTCTCGGGGTCGTCGGAGTGGGGAACGTGGGTTCCAAGGTCGCGCAGGCGGCTTCGGCCCTCGGAATGAAGGTGCTGCTCAACGACCCGCCGCGCGAGCGGAGGGAAGGGCCGGAGGGATTCGTCAGCCTCGATGAGATTATTGAGCGGAGCGACATTGTCACCCTGCACGTGCCTCTGTCCAAGGATGGGGAGGATGCCACATATCATCTCTTCGATGCCGGGCGCATCGCTTCTATGAAGCCGTCCCAGATACTCATTAACTCTTCCAGAGGCCCCGTGGTGGACAATTCCGCGCTCAAGCGGGCGCTGAAGTCCCGGGAGATTCTCGCGGGGGTGCTGGATGTATGGGAGGGGGAGCCGGAACTCGACCGGGAGCTGATAGGGCTGCTGGATATCACCACCCCGCACATCGCCGGATATAGTGCTGACGGCAAGGCCAACGGCACGGCGGCGAGCGTGCGTACGGTGTCGGAAGTGCTGGGACTGCCTCTGATCGAATGGTTCCCGGAGGAGATTCCTTCGCCGTCCGTGCCGCTTGAGTTCAGCATCGACGCTGCCGGGAAGAGCCGTCAGGAAGTGCTTTCTGAGGCGGTGCTGCACACATATGACATACTCGAAGACAGCCTCAGGCTGCGTGCGGCTCCGGAACTTTTCGAGAAGTTGCGAGGGGACTATCCGGTGCGCAGGGAACCGTCGGCGTTCACTCTGCACCTCAGCAACGCGACGCAGGATGAAGCGGAGGCGCTTTCGGTACTGGGATTCAAGGTACGGACTGCTTCCAAGTGAATAGAAATAAACGATAAATACAAAACAATATGAAACCAGTTTCAGACATCGGACTGATCGGACTCGCGGTAATGGGCGAGAATCTGGTCTTGAATATGGAAAGCAAAGGCTTCCACGTGAGTGTGTACAACCGCACGGTCGAAAAGGTTGACAAGTTTATGGAAGGACGCGGCAAGGGCAAGAACATCTACGGGGCGCACAGCCTCGAGGATTTCGTCGCTTCGCTGAAAAGCCCGCGCAAGGTGTTCCTGATGGTGAAGGCCGGACAGGCGGTGGACGATTTCATCGAGAAGCTGATTCCGGTGCTTGACAAGGGCGACATCATCATCGACGGCGGCAACACTCACTTCCCCGACACCGCACGCCGCACGGCTTATGTGGAGAGCAAGGGGCTTCTCTATGTCGGTACAGGAGTCTCCGGCGGCGAGGAGGGAGCGCTCAATGGCCCTTCTATGATGCCCGGCGGCTCTCCTGCCGCGTGGCCGTATGTGAAGCCTATCTTCCAGGGCATCTGCGCCAAGGTCAGCGACGGCACTCCGTGCTGCGACTGGGTAGGCGAGGGCGGTGCCGGACACTTCGTGAAGATGGTCCACAACGGCATCGAATACGGTGACATCCAGCTCATCTGCGAGTGCTACCAGATAATGAAGGACATTCTCGGTATGAGCAACGAGGAGATGCACGAGGTCTTCGCCGAGTGGAACAAGGGCGATTTGGACAGCTACCTCATCGAAATCACACGCGACATCCTCGCGAAGAAGGACGAGGACGGGAAATACGTATTGGACTACATCCTTGACACGGCGGGCCAGAAGGGTACCGGCAAGTGGACGGCAATCTCCGCGCTCGACGCGGGAGTGCCTCTCACCCTCATCGGTGAGGCCGTGTTCGCGCGCTGCCTCTCCGCTCAGAAGGAGGAGAGGGTGGCTGCGTCAGGAATACTTCAGGGGCCGAAGGCGGTGAAGTTCACCGGCGACAGGAAGGCGTTCCTCGAAGACCTGCGCAAGGCCCTCTTCGCGGCCAAAGTAGTATCCTACGCTCAGGGCTACACCCTTATGCGTGCGGCGGCCAAGGAGTACGGATGGAATCTCAACTACGGCGGCATAGCCCTGATGTGGAGGGGCGGATGCATCATCCGCAGCGTGTTCCTCGGCAAGATCAAGGAGGCGTTCGACAAGAATCCGGACATCGCCAACATCCTTCTCGACCCGTACTTCAGCGGCAAGCTCGCCGAGGCGCAGCAGGGCTGGAGGAACGTGCTTTCTCAGGCCATTATGAACGGCGTGCCTGCTCCGACCCTGAGCGCGGCTCTCGAATACTACGACGGCTACCGCTGCGGACGTCTCCCTGCCAACCTGCTTCAGGCGCAGCGCGACTACTTCGGGGCGCACACCTACGAGCGTACCGACCGTCCGCGCGGAGAGTTCTTCCACACCAACTGGACGGGCCACGGCGGAGACACCGTCGCAGGTACTTATATCGCATAATTTAACACATTAATAATCAATCAGATATGATGAAAATAGGAAAATACTCCTTTGGAGTCGGCGACCGCTTCTCCCACGAGGGCGTGTCCCAGCTCAAGGCCCTTCTCAAGGCCGAGAAAGAGTTCGGGGTGAGCTTCGTTCCCGTGTGGAACAAGTCCAACCGCGAACACCAGATAGTCCACACCGAGCCGATGGAGACCCGCCGCGAAGCTGATGCCGCAGTGAAGGCTCTCGGATATACGGGGCAGTATTTCGTCGATGCCGACCACATCAATCTCAACAACGTGGACAGGTTCATCGAGGCTTCGGACTTCTTTACCATCGACGTGGCCGACTATATCGGCAAGCCTGCCGACCCTAAGGACGTGGACGCTTTCGTGAAGGCCAACGCCCGCTTCATAGGCAGACTTTCAATCCCGGGCATCGCTGAGCCTTTCGAGGTTTCTGAGGCTCAGGTGCGCGCCATCGCCGACCGCTATCTCTTCGCGGCTCAGGAGGCGGGACGCATCTACCGCCATATCGCGGAGAAGAAGGGCGCGGACAACTTCGTGACCGAGGTTTCTATGGACGAGGTCAACGACCCTCAGACTCCGGTGGAGATACTCTTCATCCTCAGCGCCCTCTCGCAGGAGAAGGTGCCTGCGCAGACCATCGCGCCGAAGTTCACCGGACGCTTCAACAAAGGAGTTGACTATCGCGGGGATGTAAGGCAGTTCGAGAAGGAGTTCGAGGAGGACCTGCTCGTGATTGACTATGCCGTCAAGGAGTTCGGTCTGATGGACAACCTCAAGCTCAGCATCCACTCCGGATCCGACAAGTTCTCCATCTACCCGATTATGGGCCGTCTCATACAGAAATACGACAAGGGAATCCACATCAAGACCGCAGGCACGACCTGGCTTGAGGAGAACATAGGTCTCGCGGTGGCTGACCCTGAGGCTCTCAAGCTCGCGAAGAAGATTTATATCAATGCCCTCGGACGTATGGCCGAACTCACCGTGCCTTACGCCACCGTCATCGACGTGGACGTGAACGCCCTGCCTTCTCCGGCGGAGGTCGAGAAGTGGGATGCGGACACCTACGCCCGCACTATGCGCCACAACCAGGCCGACCCTCTCTACAATCCGTCGTTCCGCCAGCTCATCCATGTCAGCTACAAGATTGCCGCCGAGCTCGGAGACGAGT
>CAVGPE010000073.1:2003-6419 GCA_963631065.1 Ruminococcus bicirculans (ex Wegman et al. 2014) | reverse complement strand
GTACCAGGTTTTGCAGACCTGTGCCTGACCGCTCGGCCAACGCACCGCGCATTTGAGGAATGCAAATATACATCAATTTCCCGACAATGCAAGGCGGGGCAATCAAAAAATTGTTATCTTTGAAGGGCAGTGACAAATATGGCATCGTTATGAAAAGAGCATTTATATTTATCGCCGCTTCCGTGCTGGCAGTCTCCTGCGGGACGGCGGGCAGGCTGGCGTCCGGAGAGGCGGCTTCCGGCGGCGACCCGGGCGAAGAGCTTCTCGATACCGGCTACGGCAAGGTCAAGAGAAAGGACAACACCGGCTCCATCTCACGCCTTGATATGAAGGGAGCGGAGAGTTACACCGATATCTACAGCTACATCCGCGGGCGCGTCCCGGGAGTGGAGGTGCGCGGCACGAGCATCACCATCCGGGGGCGCAACTCCATCAACAGCGGCACCGAGCCGCTCATCCTGGTGGACGGGGTTGAAGTCAATGACCTGAGCGTCATCTCTCCCAATATGGTCGAGAGCATCAATGTGCTCAAGGACGCCTCCTCCTCCATCTACGGAGTCCGCGGCGCCAACGGCGTGATCATCATCACCACGCGCAAGGCCGACGACGGCAAATCCGCTGACAGCAAATAAAATACGGCACGGGAATGATACGCAATATAATCTTCGACTTCGGATACGTCCTCGTGGACTGGAATCCGCATTATCTCTACGACCCTTATTTCAACGACCCGGAGAAGACGGAGTACTTTCTTGAGAAGGTATGCCCCTACAGCTGGAACGAGACCGTGGATTCCGGGAGGCCCACAGATGACGCCACAGCCGAGAGGATAGCCCTTTTCCCCGAATGGGAGAAGGAGATACGGATGTATTTCGGAGAGTGGATAAAGATGATGAACGGGCAGATACCGGGGATGGAGGAGATTGTCAGGGAGCTGAAGGTCAGGGGCTATGGGATATACGGACTCACCAACTGGTCTGCCGAGACCTTCCCGCTGATAAGGGACAGCTATCCGGTGTTCAAGCTGATGGACGGCATCGTGGTATCAGGCGAAGAGCATATGAAGAAGCCGCAGCCGGAGATATACAGGGCACTGCTGGACCGCTATTCGCTGAAGAGCGGCGAGTGCATCTTCATCGACGACAATCCTCAGAATGTCGCCGGAGCTGAAGCCGAAGGCATAAGAGGGCTGCTGTTCACTTCTGCGGAGCAGCTCCGGATGGATTTGAACGCAATTCTGCAATGATGCTTTCGCAGGCGCGGACATAGTCTCCCGGTGCGACCTTCACCTCCGCGTCAAGCGGGACGAAGATGTCGATTCTTGAGCCGAACTTGATTATTCCGCACTGCTCCCCCGCCCTTGCCGCGCCGCCTCTGCCGGCATAGCAGACAATCCTCCGGGCGAATCCCCCGGCTATCTGCTTGAAGAATATCCGCTCCCCGCCGGGAGTGAGTATGCCCGTGCAGCTGTGTTCGTTCTCTTCGGAGGCCTTGGGTCTGAAGGCGAGGAAATGCTTGCCGGGATAGTATCTGTAGTAGTCGATCATGCCGTCCACCGGCCAGAAATTCGCGTGGACGTCGAAGAAGTTCATATAGACGGATATCTGCGTGCATTCGCACTTCATATATTCTCTCTCGAATACCTTCTCCACTATCACCACCCTGCCGTCGGCGACGGAGCTGAGGAGTGTTCCGGAGCCGTTCCGCACCCTTTTCGGCACCCGAAAGAACGAAGTCTGCCAGATGCAGAACCAGAGCAGCAGCGCAATCGAAGGCCATACGACCCATCCCGTGCGGACATAGCGCAGAAGGACAAAGCCGAGAGCGGCGCTCAGCAGATACACTGCGGCGAGAGTGCCTCTCGAATTGCGGTCAATCATAGAAGTCCGGCCAGAGCGAGATACATGACGGCCATAGGAATCCCGACGAGGCTGCTGTCGAAACGGTCGAGCATCCCTCCGTGGCCCGGGATGGCCGTGCCGGAGTCCTTGACATTGCAGCTGCGCTTCCATTCCGACTCGAAAAGGTCGCCGCACACGCCTCCGAGGCAGGTCACGGCTCCGAGTGCGAGACAGTGCGGGAGAGAATAAGGCAGCCATCCGAGGCGGCAGAGGACGACGGACGCGATGAGGCTGAACACGAGCCCCCCCCAGAATCCCCACCACGACTTCTTGGGCGAAATCTCCGGCGCGAGTTTGCGGGAGTCAGGCTTCTGGCCGAGCAGAGTGCCGACGCAGTAGGCCCCTACGTCCGATATCCAGATGACGACGAACAGCGAAAGCAGCAGCCAGCCGTCAAACACATCCCCGTCCATCACGATGAAAGGAGAAAGGCAGACCGGAAGCGCGATATAGCCGAGTCCGCCATAGACGAGCGCCACGTCACCGAATCCCTCCCTTTCGGGGAAGAATATGCAGGACAGGGGAATCAGCAGCATCGGGAGCATAATCAGGGCGAGACAGTGCGGGTCGGCTCCGTAGAACCGGACACCCGCCACAAGGGCGAATGACGCCACCGCCGTCAGCAGACCTATCTTCTGCTGCAGCACATATCTCTGCCCCAGGGAGATGGTGTAGAACTCCCGGAGAGCGACATACAATATCACAAGGAACAGGGCTCCGAAAAGCGTCCTGTCCCATATCAGTCCGAACACCATCACCGCCAGGAAGACGATGCCGGCAAGAGTCCTTATGATGAGGTTACTCATTTTCCGCAGAATTGTCCTTTGTGTCCTTTGTGTCCTTTGTGTCCTTAAGCCGGTCCTCGCCGTGAGTTCCGGCCTTCGGGCCGAATATCTTCTCGATATCGTCGGACATTATCACTTCCTTGTCTATCAGCATCTGCGCGAGCTGTTCGAGTCCGGCCCAGTTGTCTTTGAGAATCCTGGAGGTGCGCTTCGTGACCTCGTCCACGATGGCCTTGGCCTCGGAGTCAATCAGCTGCGCGGTCTTCTCGCTGTACGGTTTCGTGAGGTCGAAGCCTCCGCCGCCGGTGGAGTCGTAGAAGGAGAGGTTCCCCAGCTTGTCGCTCATTCCGTAGTAGGTGACCATAGCGTACGCCATCTTGGTCATCCGCTCGAAGTCGTTGAGCGCCCCGGTGCAAGGTACGCCGTCGTTGACGAGTTCCTCGGCGACGCGTCCTCCGACGAGGCAGCACATCTCGTCCATCATATCGGACTTGGACATCATCACCTTCTCGTCAGGCAGACTCCAGGTGAGGCCGAGGGCCTGTCCGCGCGGGATGATAGAGACCTTCAGCACCGGGTCGCAGCCCGGAAGCAGCCATCCTGCGACAGCGTGTCCGGCTTCGTGGTACGCGGTGAGCCTCTTCTCCTCAGGGGACATAATCGTCTTCTTCCTCTCTATGCCGCCTACCACTCTGTCGACCGCATCGGTGAAGTCCTGGTTGTCAATGTCCTTCTTGCCCCTGCGCGCCGCCGTGAGTGCGGCTTCGTTGCATATGTTGGCTATGTCAGCCCCGGAAAATCCCGGTGTGTGTTTGGCTATCGCCTCCACGTTGAAGTCCGCGGAGAGCTTGAGTTTCTTGGTGTGTACGAGGAATATCTCCTTGCGCTCGTTGAGATCCGGGAGGGTCACCTGTATCTGGCGGTCGAAACGTCCGGCCCGCATAAGGGCCTTGTCGAGTATGTCTGCGCGGTTGGTCGCTGCAAGGACGATGACTCCGCTGTTGGTGCCGAAACCGTCCATCTCCGTAAGGAGCTGATTGAGAGTGTTCTCCCTTTCGTCATTGGAGGAGAATCCCACATTCTTGCCTCTGGCCCGGCCCACCGCGTCTATCTCGTCGATGAAGACTATGCAGGGCGCCTTCTCCTTGGCCTGCGCGAAGAGATCCCTTACGCGGCTCGCACCCACTCCGACGAACATCTCCACGAAGTCGGAGCCGCTGATGCTGAAGAACGGCACATTGGCCTCTCCGGCCACGGCCTTGGCGAGCAGGGTCTTGCCGGTACCCGGAGGCCCCACGAGCAGGGCTCCTTTAGGTATCTTGCCGCCGAGTGCGGTGTATTTGCCCGGATTCTTGAGGAAGTCCACGATTTCCATCACCTCCTCCTTTGCGCCGTAGAGTCCGGCCACATCCTTGAAGGTGACATTGACCTTGTCCTTGTCCGCGAGCTTGCCCGCGGCCTTGCCGACATTGAAAGGGTTCATCCCGCCGCCGGCTCCGCCCCCGCCGCCCATCTGGCGCGACATCGAACGGAACATCCACGCGTACAGCATAATCAGCAGCGCTATCGGCAGCACCCACTCCAGCACTCCTCCCCAGATGTTGGTCTCGTTCTCGATATAGACCTTCACCCGGGATTCTTCCGGAAGCCCGGCGTTCAGCTCTCCGAACTCCTTCTCCGGGTCGAACTTGGACGAGGTGAGAAAAAAGAACTGCGGGGACTTCTTCGGA
>CAVGPE010000073.1:0-1993 GCA_963631065.1 Ruminococcus bicirculans (ex Wegman et al. 2014) | reverse complement strand
ATGTCCCCTTCCCTGACCATCGTCTGGACCTGGTCCCAGTCGATTTTCTTGGCCGGGGCGGAGCTGTGGTTCAGCAGCATCCATCCTATCACCGCGAGGAGTATGACATAGAGGAGTGTGGAAAAATTGATTCTTATCACTCTGCCTCCCCTGTCGTTATTGTTTGGTTTTTGAGCCATCGTTTATATTTTTGCGGAGCAAAGATACAACAAAAATGACACCACTCAAGGAAGAAGTCCGGATAATCTGGCTCGAAACGGCGGATTCAACCAACAGCGAACTCCGCAGGCGTATGGACGCTCTTGACAATTTGTCAGTGATAGCTGCGGAGGAGCAGACCGCCGGGCGCGGACAGGGCAGTCACAGCTGGTTTTCCCGTCCCGGCGCCGGACTCACGTTCAGCGTCCTGCTGCGCTTCCCGCCGGAGGGCCGCTTCCGCGTGAAGGCCGCGGACCTGCTGCTGATAACAGAGCTCGTGACTCTCGCCATCAGGGACTACCTGCTGGACAGAGGGATAGACGCGGGGATAAAATGGCCCAACGACATCTGGGTCGGGGACAGGAAAATCTGCGGAATCCTGATAGAGAACATATTGGACGCGGATATGATACGCAGGAGCATAGTCGGGATAGGACTGAACGTCAACGAGACCGACTGGCCGGAGGCGCTTCCGAATCCCGTGTCGATGAGGCAGCTCAGCGGCAGGACTTATTCCATACGGGAAGAGCTGGAAGCCCTCTGCGAGGGTATCAGGCGCAGATACGCCTGCCTTGGTTCGGAAGAGGGACGCGAGGGGCTTGACGCGGAGTTCGGGAAGTATATGTTCCGTCTCAGCGGCGCAGGGCGGCGATAGCCTCTGCGGGGTTCGCCGCGCCATAGACTGAACTTCCGGCGACGGCGATGTCCACGCCCGCTTCCCTGACGGGACCCACGGTGGAGAGATTGATGCCGCCGTCTATCTCTATCAGGGCGTCCGAAGCTCTGGCGTCGAGTTCCGCCTTGAGGGCGGCGACACGGTCAATCGACTCATAGATGAACTTCTGGCCGCCGAATCCGGCGAACACCGACATTATCAGGAAATAGTCGGCCTTGCCGATGTAGGGGAACAGCCTTTCTACCGGGATGTCCGGATTGATAGCCACACCCGCCTTCATACCGAGGGAGCGGATTTCCCTGAGAAACGCCGAAGTGCGCCTTCCGGCAGCCTCAAGATGGAATGAACACATACTCACTCCGTCGTCGGCCAGCTTGCGGAACCACCGTTCCGGATGCACGACCATCAGGTGGGCGTCCATCGGGGCTGTAGCAACGCCTTTCAGCTGGTCTATCACGGAAAATCCGAAGGAGATGTTCGGCACGAGCGAACCGTCCATCACGTCGAGGTGGATGACGTCTCCGCATTCGTTGACGAGCCGGATGTCCTTCTCAAGATGAAGGAAATCGGCCGCAAGTATCGAAGGGGCTATTCTGAATGACATAAGCGCAGGGTGTATCTTTGTCAGGCCGGAGAGAGGGCAGTCTCGATGTCGGTCACGTATTTCTTGAAAGTCTTGTCGGTGTCCATAAGGTCGGAGACCGTCATACAGGCGTGCAGCACCGTGGCGTGGTCCTTACCGCCGGTCTCGACTCCTATGGTCGAGAGGGAGCAGTTGGATATGAGGTTGCGGCACAGATACATCGATATCTGTCTCGCCTGCACTATCTGGCGTTTGCGCGACTTGGACAGCAAATCGTTCCGCGTGATGTTGAAGTACTCGCACACGCACCTCTGCACCTTGTCGATGTTGATGTCGGTATGCACCTCCCCGATGAGGTTGCCGGTGATGCCGGAGACGAGTTCCATAAGGGACTTGTCCTTCTCCACCAGCGAATGGGCTATGAGCGAGACGAGAGTGCCTTCGAGTTCGCGGAAATTGGTCTTCACCTTGGCCGCGATATATTCCAGCACATCGTGCGGGATGTCCACTCCCTCCCTCTCGGCGCGGGCCTCCAG
>CAVGPE010000072.1:0-3113 GCA_963631065.1 Ruminococcus bicirculans (ex Wegman et al. 2014) | reverse complement strand
CCATCTTGCTGAGCACCACTCCGTCGTAGTCGATGGCCTCGTTGAACGCCTTGGCTGACTCGACCGCGTCCTGACCGGTCATCGCATCCACGACGAAGAGCGTCTCGCTTGGCGAGAGGGCGTCGTGCAGCGACTTAATTTCGTCCATCAGCTCCCTGTCCACCACAAGCCGGCCTGCGGTGTCGACGATGACGGCGCTGCAGCCTTCCTGACGGGCCTTGGCCACTGCGGCCTTCGCCACCTTGACCGGATTCTTCTCGCCTTCTTCGCTATAGACAGGGACTCCGACCTGTTCGCCGAGCGTCCTGAGCTGCTCTATGGCCGCCGGACGGAAGGTGTCGCAAGCCGCGAGAAGCACCTTCATCCCCTTCTTGCTCTTGAGCCTGAGGGCGAGCTTGCCGCTGAAAGTCGTCTTTCCGGAACCGTTGAGACCGGCCACCAGCACCACGGCGGGAGACCCCTTGACATTAATCTCGCTGTGCTCCGAACCCATAAAGTCGGCGAGTTCGTCGTGGACGATTTTCACCATCATCTGCTGCGGCTTGACCGCCGTGAGGACATTGGCCCCCATAGCCTTGGCCTTGACCCTGTCGCAGAAGTCCCTGGCCACCTTGTACGACACGTCCGCGTCCAGAAGCGCCCTGCGTATCTCCTTGAGGGTCTCGGCCACGTTGACCTCGGTGATTTTGCCTTCGCCCTTCAGTATTTTAAACGACCTTTCGAGTCTGTCAGAAAGATTATCAAACATAATAAAACCGGTTTAAGGCGCAAATTTAACACTTTTTGGCGTATCTTTGCCCAGATATGGGACATCATTCGCACAGTCATCACATTCAGAGCGTCGAATCCCTGAATGCCGTATATTTCATAGCCATCGCGCTCAACTTCGGCTTCGTCATCGCGGAAGCGGCGGTGGGACTCTGCTACAACTCCATCGGACTCCTGTCCGACGCCGGACACAAGCTCATCGACGTGTTCTCGCTGCTGATAGCCCTGCTGGCATTCCGTCTGGCGGGCAGCCGTCCGAGCGAACGCTACACCTACGGCTTCCGCAAGACTTCCGTGCTGATTTCGATGTTCAACGCGCTGATACTCCTGATAGCGGTGGGGGTGATTGTATATGAGAGCATAGAGAAAATCTCCGAACCGGCCGAAGTCAACGGGGCCGCCGTCTCCTGGACAGCCGGACTGGGCATAGTCATCAGCGCCGTGAGCGCCCTGCTGCTGATGCACCATCAGCGCCGGGACATCAATACGAGGGGCGCCTTTCTGCATATGGCGACCGACGCCCTGATATCGGTGGGAGTGGTAATCTCCGGTGTCATCATCAGCTTCACCGGCTGGAATGTCATAGACCCCCTCATCAGCCTCGCGGTCGCGGCGCTGATACTCTATAACACCGTCAAGCTCCTCGCGGCGAGCTGCCGTATGTGCATAGACGCCGTGCCGGACGGCATAGACTACAGGGCGGTGGAGCGCGCGATACGCGAAACCCCCGGCGTGGCGGGGGTCTCCGAACTGCATATCTGGGCGGTGAGCGTGACTCAGACAGCACTTACCGCGCACCTCCGGCTCGACGGGACGCTGCCCCCGGATGAAGTGTGCGCCTCCGTGCGCAAGTCTCTTGCAGGCTACGGGATGGATCCTGTCACCCTGGAGACCGCGGAGGGCCGCTAATATTCGTCCCAGCTCCTTATGCTGATGTCGTCTTCCGACACGGAGCAGAATGCTCTGATGTAGGCGGTGGCGAGGCGGCTGTTGGTAATCAGCGGCACATTGAAGTCTATGGCCGCCCGGCGCATACGGTAGCCGTTGCTGAGCTCCTTGCGGCTGTAGTCCTTGGGGATGTTGATGACGAGTTCCGCCTTGTGGGTGCGGATGAGGTCTATCGCGTACGGACAGCCTTCCTCCGGGCTTTCGCTCGGCCACAGCACCCTGCGGGCCGGCACTCCGTTTTCGTTGAGATAGCGGCTTGTGCCGTCAGTGGCGTAGATGGTGATGCCCTTCCCGGCGAGCAGCTGGCAGGCGGGCAGGATGTCGGCTTTCTGCCGCGCGTTGCCGGAGGAGATGAGCACCGCCCCGTGCGGGATTCTGTGTCCGACTGAGAGCATGGCCTTGAGCAGCGCGTCGTCCAGATTGTCCCCGATGCAGCCGACCTCCCCGGTGGAGGACATATCCACGCCCAGCACCGGATCCGCCTCGTTGAGACGGGAGAACGAGAACTGCGAACACTTCACCCCGACATATTCCAGCTCGAACGGGTCTATCCCCACAGGTACCGGGTGTTCGCCGAGCATACACCTCGTGGCGAGTTCTATGAAATTGACCTTCAATACCTTTGAGACGAACGGGAAACTTCTCGACGCGCGCAGGTTACATTCGATGACCTTGATGTAGTTGTCCGTGGCGAGGAACTGTATGTTGAACGGGCCGGTGATGTGCAGCTCGGCGGCAATCGCCGCCGTTGTCTTGCGTATCCTTGCGGCCGTGATGCCGTATATCTTCTGCGGCGGGAACTGTATCGTCGCGTCGCCGGAATGCACGCCGGCGAATTCGATATGCTCGGAGATGGCGGACGCGATCACGCGCCCGTTGTCGGCCACCGCATCGCACTCCAGCTCCTTGCAGCGCTGCATAAACGAGCTGATGACCACAGGATGCTCCTCGGAGACCTCCACCGCCATATCGAGGAAGAACTTCAGGTCCTCGTGGCTGTAGCAGACATTCATCGCCGCTCCGGAGAGTACATACGACGGGCGCACCAGCACGGGGAATCCCACCTCGTCGATGAATCGGTCGATGTCGTCCATCGTCGTCAGCTCCCTCCAGCGCGGCTGGTCGATGCCGAGCTTGTCCACGATGAGAGAGAATTTGTTGCGGTCTTCCGCGCGGTCGATGTCAAGGGCGGAAGTGCCCAGTATCCTGACCCCTCCTTCCATCAGAGGCAGGGCGAGATTGTTCGGAATCTGACCTCCAACGCTGACTATCACGCCCATAGGATGCTCCAGGGAGCAGATGTCCATCACGGTCTCGTAGCTGAGTTCGTCGAAATAGAGGCGGTCGCAGCTGTCGTAGTCGGTGGAGACGGTCTCCGGGTTGTAGTTGATCATTAT
>CAVGPE010000071.1:0-16370 GCA_963631065.1 Ruminococcus bicirculans (ex Wegman et al. 2014) | reverse complement strand
ATCGAGTATTATATCAAGATACTCAAGCAGAAGAACATACAGCGCGACCTCATCACCGCTTCCTACGATATTCTCCGCGACTCCTACAACGACTCCGTCAAGGTCGATGACCTGATTGACAATGCGCAGACGCGGATTTACGATGCCATCCAGAGCAACGTCCGCAAGGAGGTGCAGGATATCGGCAGCCTGATTAATACGGCGATGGACAGCATCCAGGAGAAGCAGAGCGGCAACGGCCTCAGCGGCGTGCCGTCGGGCTTCCTGAGTCTGGACACCGTCACTATGGGCTGGCAGCCGTCAGACCTGATCATCCTCGCAGCCCGTCCTTCGGTCGGCAAGACGGCGTTCTCGCTGAACATCGCCCGCAACGCGGCTGTGGACCACCATATGCCGGTCGCGTTCTTCTCGCTGGAAATGGCCGCGATACAGTTGGCCAACCGTCTGATAACCTCAGAGTCCGGCCTGCACCCCGACAAGATAAAGGGCGGGGTGAAGCTGGAGGATTACGAGTGGCAGCAGATGGAAGACAAACTCAGGGCCCTTTCGAAGGCCCCTCTCTATATCGACGACACTCCGAGCCTGCCTCTGATGGAGTTCCGCACCAAGGCCAAGAGCCTCGTGAAGAACAAGGGAGTGCGTCTGATTATCATTGACTACCTGCAGCTTATGCAGGGTCCTGCGGAGCTGAAGGGATTGCGCGAACAGGAGGTTGCCGCGATTTCCCGCACCCTCAAGGCCACGGCCAAGGAACTCAACGTGCCGATTATCGCCCTTTCGCAGCTTTCCCGCAACGCGGTGCAGCGTCAGGGCTCCGGGGGCAAGCCTCAGCTCTCCGACCTTCGCGAGTCGGGATCCATCGAGCAGGATGCCGATATGGTAATCTTCATCCATCGCCCGGACTACATAGGTCTGAGCGAGAACGAAGGCGACAAGGAAAAGACGCAGATTATCATTGCCAAGCACAGAAACGGCGAGACCCGGGACATCGATATGCGCTACCGGGGCGAGCAGCTCCGTTTCGTGGAGGTGGACGACACTCTGGATATGAGGGCGGTCACGATTGACTCGGCGATGAACATAGACTCCGCAATGAACAATGAATTCGAATAGCGGCGAAATATCACATCGCGGACGGATTGTGGAGATTACGCCCGAGCTGACGACTGTGGAGATAGTCTCCGAGTCGGCGTGCGGCTCCTGCCACGCACGGGGGATGTGCGGTCTGGGCAGCTCCAAGACCAAGGCCGTCCAGCTTCCGACGCGGGGATGGGACAACTACAGCGTAGGGGACGAGGTGGAAGTGGTGCTGAAGGCCTCGATGGGGCACAAGGCCGTCTGGCTCGCATATGTGATTCCGCTGCTCGTGCTGGTGGCGACTCTGCTCGCACTCAGCGCCGCCGGAGCCTCCGAGCCGGTGTCCGGGCTGTGCGCGATAGGGGCTGTAGCCCTGTGGTATGCGCTGCTGTGGCTGCTGCGCGGGAGACTCAAGAACGAATATATTTTTAACATCAAAAGATAATGACAAACACTGTTATCCTGACCGTCGTGATTCTCACGGTGCTGGGCCTGCTGCTTGCTCTCGTCCTCTTCTGGGTGGCGAAGAAGTTCAGGGTCGAGGAGGATCCGCGGATTGATGAAGTGGAGAAGGTGATGCCGGGCGCCAACTGCGGCGGCTGCGGCTTCGCGGGCTGCAGGGCCTTTGCGGACGCCGCCGTCAAGGCCCCGAACCTCGACAACAACTACTGCCCCGTGGGCGGCAACGAGGTGATGAAGAAGGTGGCGGCCATCCTCGGCTACGAAGTCAAGGAGAAGGCTCCGCAGGTCGCGGTGGTGCGCTGCAGCGGCAGCTGCTCCGCCCGTCCGCGGATCAATGTCTATGACGGGGTGAACTCCTGCCGGGTCAAGGCGGCCCTCTACAGCGGTGACACCGCCTGCTCTTACGGCTGTCTCGGCTGCGGAGACTGTGTGGCGGCCTGCAAGTTCGGTGCGCTCTCGATGGATCCGGAGACCGGACTTCCGGTGGTGGACGAGACCCGCTGCACCGCCTGCGGTGCGTGCGTGAAGGCCTGTCCGAAGAATATCATCGAACTCCGCAATGCCGGCACCACCCCTAAGAACAACCGCCGCGTATTCGTCTCCTGCGTCAACCGGGACAAGGGAGGGGTCGCCCGCAAGGCCTGCGCAGTCGCCTGCATAGGCTGCGGCAAGTGCGCCAAGGTGTGCAAGTTCGACGCGATCACCATCGCGGACAACCTCAGTTATATAGATTTCAACAAGTGCAAGGCCTGCGGACAGTGCTACTTCGAGTGTCCGACCGGAGCGATTCACGTGGTGAACTTCACTCCGAAGAAGGTCGAGCCGGCTGTAAAGAAGGAGGCCACAAATGAGTAAGCTGACTTTTTCCATCGGTGGAGTGCATCCACACGACAACAAGATATCCCGCGAGCGCGCCATTGAGGTCCTGCCTCTCCCGCCGACGGTATATGTCTCTATGGCGCAGCATCTCGGCGCTCCCGCCAAGCCTGTGGTGGCGGTGGGGGATAGTCTCAAGGCCGGGCAGGTCATAGCCGAGCCGGGCGGATTCATCTCCGCTTTCGTACACTCTCCTGTGTCCGGCACGGTCAAGTCGATAGCTCCGCGCAAGGATCTCGCCGGCAATAAGATGACGCATATCGAGATTGCGGTCGAGGGCGACGAGTGGGCGGAGGGCATTGACCTCTCGGACACTCTCGTCACCGGGATTCCCTCCGACAGGACCGCGATACTTGAGCGCATCAAGGCCTGCGGAGTCGTGGGACTGGGAGGAGCGACTTTCCCGACCCACGTCAAGCTCAATCCGGCTCCCGGCAAGACCGCGGAGTGCCTGATTATCAACGGGGCGGAATGTGAGCCTTACCTCACGAGCGACTACCGCATCATGGTCGAGCGTCCGAAGGAGATAGTCATAGGGGCCGCCATAATGCAGAAGGTTCTCGGCTGCCGCTGCGTGATAGGCGTCGAGGAGAACAAGCCCGAGGCCATCGCCGCGCTGAGTGCGGCTGTCCGCGAACTCGGCTATGCCGATATGTCCGTGGCCACCCTCAAGAAGCGTTATCCGCAGGGCGGCGAGAAGCAGCTGATAGATGCGGTGCTGCACCGTCAGGTGAAGTCCGGCTGCCTGCCTATCGACGCAGGGGCCGTGGTGCAGAACGTGGCCACCTCCCTTGCCGTCTATGAGGCGGTGCAGAAGAACCGTCCGCTCGTCACCAACACCCTGACTGTCACCGGCGACTGCCTTCCTGTGGAGAAGCAGCACAATTATCTCTTCCGCATCGGCACGCCTCTCTCCTATATAATCGAGCAGGCCGGAGGCATACCGGAGGGGGCGGCGAAGCTCATCAGCGGAGGCCCTATGATGGGCAAGGCCATCAGCAACGTCGATGCCGCGACCGTCAAGGGTTCGTCTTCGATACTCTATCTCAGCGAAGAGGCCACGCGCCGCAAGACGGAGAGCTACTGTATCCGCTGCGGCAGGTGCAGCGACGCCTGCCCTATGGGGCTTGAGCCTTTCCTGCTCAACAGGCTCTACAAGGCCGGCGACACGGACGCTCTTGAGAGGAACGCCGTTCAGGACTGCATAGAGTGCGGCTGCTGTCTGTACAGCTGCCCGGCAAACATCCCTCTGCTTGACAACATCCGTCAGGCCAAGGGTCAGATTATGGGAATCATTCGCGGGAGAGCCGCCGCAGCCAAGGCTGCAGCGGAAGCCGCCAAAAAGTAGATGAACAACAATATGGACAAATATCTCGTTTCTCCATCTCCGCACGTGCACGCCGACGTCTCCACCCGCTCGATTATGAGGGATGTGATTATCGCGCTTGCGCCTGCCGCTCTCGTGTCCGCAGTGTTCTACGGCTGGTCCGAGATTCTTGTGCTCGCGGTCAGCGTTGCCGCCTGCGTGCTGACCGAATGGGCCGTCACGAAGTGGCTGCTCAAGCGCCCTTCCACCGTTTCCGACCTTTCGGCCGTGGTTACCGGTCTGCTGCTGGCTATGAACCTGCCTGTCACCACGCCCTGGTGGGTGGTGGTCATCGGGGCGCTGTTCTCCATCGGAGTGGTCAAGATGACTTTCGGCGGCATAGGACAGAATCTCTTCAATCCGGCCATCGCGGGGCGCGTCTTCCTGCTCATCTCCTTCCCGACCTATATGACGGACTGGACCGTGACCCGAGGGTTCATACATTCCACCGACGCCGTCTCCGGCGCGACCCTTCTCGGGAGATATGCCGAGGGCGGAGTTGAGGCGGTGGCCGGAACGGACTATCTCAAGACCCTGTTTTTCAATATCGGAGGCTCAGCCGGCGAGATTTCAGCCGTCGCTCTGCTTCTCGGCTTTGTCTATCTGCTCTGCCGCAGGGTGGTGAAGCCGTGGATTCCGCTCAGCATCTTCGCCACCATATTCGTGATTTCCGGCATATTCTGGCTTGTCGACCCGGGCACCTATACCGACCCGGCATTCAACCTTCTGACCGGCGGCGTCATCCTGGGGGCCTGCTTTATGGCCACAGATTATGTGACTTCGCCTATGAGTACGCTCGGCGGAGTGGTTTACGGTATAGGCATCGGTTTGATAGTGATGATGATACGTTATTTCGGCTCATATCCTGAGGGTATGTCGTTCGCGATTCTCATTATGAACTGCGCCGTGCCGCTTCTCAACAACTGGTTCCATCAGAAAAAATACGGGAGGGCATAGAATATGGCAGCACAATCCACACTCAAGAATATGGCGCTCTGCCTGACGCTGGTCTGCCTCATCTGCTCCGCGATTCTCGGCGTGTCCTACGCCGTGACCGCCGAGCCGGTAAAGGCCGCGCAGGTCGCCAAGACCAACAACGCCATCGCCAAGGTGCTTCCGGAGTTCAGCGGAGACGTGACCGAATCCGCCGCGCAGCTCGACGGGATTGACTACACCTATTACAGGACGGATTCCGGCTATGCGGTCATCTCCTCCGTCAGCGGCTTCGGCGGCGCGCTCTCGGTGATGGTCGGCATCTGCAATGACGGCACCGTCTGCAACACTTCCGTCATCTCGCACAGCGAGACCCCGGGCCTCGGGGCCAAGTGCCAGAACGACGAAGGCTTCCTGAGCCAGTTCAGAGGGCTTGACCCGGCCCGGAAGAAGCTTCTCGTGAAGAAGGACGGGGGCGACATCGACGCCATCACCGCTTCCACGATTACATCCCGCGCCTATACGCTTGCGGTGGCCAACGCTCTCAGGCTGTTCGCCGCAGTGTCCGGAAATGACGCGTCTGCAAATGAAGGAGGAGAGAACAATGAGCAATAAACTTTCTCTGATTACCAAGGGTTTTGTCAAGGACAACCCGACATTCGCGCTGGTACTCGGTATGTGTCCGACACTCGCGACCACCACTTCCGCGATGAACGGACTTGAGATGGGGCTTGCCACGATGTTCGTGCTGGTGCTCAGCAACGTGGCCATCTCCCTCGTCGCTCCGGCAGTGCCGGACAAGGTGCGCATCCCGGCATATATCGTCATCATAGCGACTTTCGTGACGGTGCTGCAGCTGCTTATGCAGGCTTATGTGCCGGCGGTCTATGAGACGCTCGGACTCTTCATCCCGCTCATCGTCGTGAACTGCATCGTGCTGGGCCGTGCGGAGGCTTTCGCCAACAAGAACTCCGCCATCGACTCCGCCTGCGACGGGCTGGGCATAGGCATAGGATTCACGATGTCGCTCACGGTCATCGGAATCATACGCGAGATTCTCGGCAACGGTTCAGTCTTCGGGCTGAAGTTCATCCCCGGCGACGGCATCCTCGCCTTCGTGATGGCTCCGGGCGCATTCCTCGTGCTGGGGTATCTGATGGTGCTGTTCAATAAGTTCCTTGCCAAAAAATAGCGTTGCGATATGGAATATATTCTCATCATAATATCGGCGATATTCGTCAACAACGTACTGCTCTCCCAGTTCCTCGGCATCTGTCCGTTCCTCGGAGTGTCCAACAGGCTTTCCACCGCCACGGGTATGTCCGGAGCCGTATGCTTCGTGATTACTCTGGCTACGGTCGTGACCTACCTGCTCAATCAGTACCTCCTCGTGCCTTCCGGGCTGGAGTTTCTGCAGACGATTTCGTTCATCCTCGTCATTGCCGCCCTCGTGCAGATGGTGGAGATTGTGCTGAAGAAAATCAGCCCCTCCCTCTATCAGGCGCTCGGCATCTTCCTCCCGCTGATCACGACCAACTGCGCCGTGCTAGGTGTGGCCATCACGGTGGTGACCAAGGAGTTTACTTTCGGCGGTACGGCCCACCTGCTCAATCTGGGAGAGGCCACCGTCTATGCGCTTGCCACTTCTTTGGGTTACGGACTTGCGATGTGCCTTTTCGCGGGTCTGCGCGAGCATCTCGCCCTCAACGACGTGCCGAAGTCCTTCAGGGGTCTCCCGATAGCACTGATTACGGTCAGCATTATGGCGATGGCCTTCCTCGGATTCTCCGGAATCGTGTAACCATATAAGAGAGCGGAACTATTCACAGTATGCAATCGGCAGTATTGCCGCTGGCAGTATAATCCATTATTTCTTTAAAACGTTTTAAAAATTATGAAGAAAGCAATTATTGTTGTACTTTCTGTCCTGATGTTCGGAGTTGCTCTTTCAGCGCAGCCACGCACGATTGGTCTCCGCGGAGGCAATGGTGTAGAACTCTCTTATCAGCACGATCTCGGAAGCACCAACTTCCTCGAGGCTGACCTCGGACTGGTGGGAAGCGGCTTCTACCTCACCGGAATCTATGACTACAGCTTCGCCCAGAAGGGCATCTTCAGCTTCTATGGCGGCCCTGGCGCAACTGTAGGTATCTGGGACGGCGGTGTCTCTCTCGGTATCGCAGGACAGATTGGAACTGAGGTGGACCTCGACAGCTACATCTCATTCCCGCTCCGCGTTTCTCTCGACTGGAGACCGACCTTCTACTTTGTCGGCGCTTCAGGATTCGCCTGGACAGGCTTCGCTCTCGGAGTACGCTACGTATTCTAGGCGGACACCCTCGAACCATATCTTTCAAAAGGACGGTTCCGGCTTCTGCCGGGGCTGTCCTTAATTGCTTCCCGGGCTTGCATCTTTATTGAGGATTGATTAATTTTGGGTTCATAATGTATGAGATTTTAACTAAAGAGATGCTGACTCCGACAATCTGCCGGATGAAGGTGTCCGCTCCGCTGCTCTCCCGCTCCGCCGCGCCGGGACAGTTCCTGATGGTGCGTCCGGATGAGAAGGGCGAGCGTATTCCGTTGACAATAAGTGATTATGACCCCGAAGAGGGGAGCGTGACCATCGTTACGCAGGCTATCGGCGCATCCACAGGAGATATAGTCTCCTTCGAGCCGGGGGAGGCTTTCTGCGATGTTTCAGGGCCTCTCGGCAAGGCTTCGGAGTTCATCTCCGACAGCCCGGAGAAGCTCTCGCAGAGCAGCTACATCTTCATCGCCGGAGGTGTGGGGACAGCCCCCGTCTATCCTCAGGCGAAGTGGCTGCACGCCCGAGGGGCGAAGGTGGACGTGATTATCGGGGCCAAGACCCGCGACCTGCTCATCTACAGGGAGGAGATGTCCGCAGTCTGCGACAATCTCTTCATCTGCACCGACGACGGCTCCGAGGGCTTTCACGGGATGGTGACCGCCCTGCTTGAGAAGCTCGTCGCCGAAGAGGGCCGCCGCTACACTATGGCGGTGGCGATAGGTCCGATGATAATGATGAAGTTCACGACCCTCACCGCCGTCCGGCTCGGACTCCCGATTACGGTGAGTCTCAACACCTTGATGGTGGACGGCACAGGGATGTGCGGGGCCTGCCGCGTGAGCGTTGCCGGGAAGACGCGCTTCGCCTGCGTGGAGGGGCCGGAGTTCAACGGGGCCGAGGTCGATTTCGACGAGGCTATGCGCCGCCAGGGACAGTACCGCACCGAGGAGGCGGAGGCGCTCAAACATCATAAATGCAGAATAGGGAGGGGAAAGTGATGGCAGAAAGAATACCGAGAGTGCCTGTCCGCGAACAGGATCCGAAGGTCCGTGCGACCAATTTTGAAGAAGTCTGCTACGGCTACAATCAGGAGGAAGCCCTGCTTGAGGCTACCCGTTGCCTGCACTGCAAGAATCCGCGCTGCGTCGCGGCCTGTCCGGTGGGGCTGAAGATTCCGGAGTTCATCGCGAAACTCCGCGAGGGGGACATCGCCGGTGCGTCCGATGTCATCGCCGAGGACTCGTCACTGCCGGCGGTATGCGGGCGCGTATGTCCGCAGGAGACCCAGTGCGAGGGCAGCTGCATACTCGGAGTTAAGGGCGAGCCTGTGGCGATAGGCAAGCTGGAGCGCTTCGTGGCCGACCATATGAGGGAACATCGCGGGACGGACAGCTCCTCGTCTCTGAAGAAAGCAGCCCCTAACGGGATTAAAGTGGCCATAATAGGCTCCGGCCCCGCCGGTCTCGCCTGTGCGTCCGATCTCGCGAAGTGGGGCTATGACGTGACGGTGTTCGAGGCCCTGCACAAGGCCGGAGGCGTGCTGGAATACGGCATCCCGGAGTTCCGTCTGCCGAAGGAGAAGGTGCTGCGGCACGAGGTGGACGACGTGCGCAGGCTCGGAGTGAAGATAGAGACCAATGTAATCGTAGGCAGGACCATTACCGTCGATACGCTTATGGACGGGATGGGCTTCAAGGCCGTGTTCATCGGCACAGGAGCCGGTCTGCCGAAGTTTATGGGCATCCCGGGGGAGAATCTCTGCGGAGTGTTCTCCGCCAATGAGTTCCTGACCCGCAACAACCTTATGTGCGCGTGGCGCGAGGACTATCTGACCCCGATACGCGCCGGAAGGAAAGTCTGCGTGGTCGGCGGCGGCAATGTCGCGATGGACGCGGCCCGCACCGCGTTGAGGCTCGGGGCGGAGGTGCATATCGTCTATCGCCGCACCGAAGCCGAACTCCCCGCCCGCCGCGAGGAAGTCCACCACGCGAAGCAGGAGGGAATCGTGTTCGATCTGCTGACCAATCCCGTGGGGATCATCGGGGACGAAAAGGGATGGGTCAAGTCGTTGAAGTGCATAAGGATGGAGCTTGGAGAGCCGGACGAGAGCGGGCGCAGAAGCCCCGTTCCGGTATCCGGTTCGGAGTTCGAGATAAGCGCGGACACGGTGATAATGGCTCTCGGCACATCGTCCAATCCTCTCATAGCCAATACTACCGGGGGGCTGGAGACCACGCGCCGGGGCTGCCTTGTCGCTGACGAGGCCGGGGCCACCACGAGGAGGGGAGTGTTTGCCGGGGGAGATGCCGTCACGGGGGCGGCCACTGTGATTCTGGCTATGGGGGCGGGACGCAAGGCCGCCGCCGCCATCGACCGATATCTCCGGTCCGGCACATAGGGCCCGGTTGTTACGCCACATAAAATAACACCATAAATGAAAGAAGAACCTTTGTCAAAATCTATCCGGACCCTCAAGTTCTGGAAGGAGATGCTTATCATCTCCATCGCGATGTTCATCGCGGCGGCGGCGGTATATTACTTCCTTGTGCCGAGCAAGCTTGTAGTGGGCAGCATTTCGGGCCTGTCCATAGTGGTCAGCGGGGTGCTGGCGGATATGGGCGTCATCGTCAAGGTGTCCAATGTCGTGTTGATAATCAACGCCGTACTGCTTGTGGTGGCGTATATACTGATAGGCCCCGAATTCGGGGTCAAGACGGCTTTCGCGGCTCTCGTGCTGGGGCCTATGATGAACATCTGGGAGAGCATCTGCCCCTATGAGCGGCTTATGGAACCGGGGTCGGCCTCTATGATGGGCAACCTCTGGTTTGACCTGCTCACTTTCGTGCTTGTGCTGAGCGCCTCGCAGGCCCTGCTTTTCCGCATCAACGCCTCCACCGGCGGGCTGGACATCATCGCCAAGATATTCAACAAGTACTTCCACTTCGATATGGGGACTTCCGTGACGATAGCCGGCGTAATCATCTGCTGCACGGCCTTCCTCATCAATCCTTTCCGGCTTGTCATCATCGGGCTTATCGGCACTTGGATCAACGGCCTCATAGTGAACTACTTTATGGCGAGCCTGAGCCGCCGCAAGAGAGTCTGCATCATCTCCCGCGAACACGAGCGCATACGCAGATACATCATCGAGGACATCGTGCGCGGCTGCACCCTCTACGAAGTGACCGGCGGCTACACCGGAGATAAATATGTGGAAATCCAGACCCTGCTGACCCAGAACGAGTTCGCCGAACTGATGGAATTCATCCGCGACAACGACATTAAGGCATTCACCACCGCAGGCAATGTGAGCGAGGTCTATGGCCTGTGGAGCGACCGCAGACGCGACAAAAAGACCAAAAAGTGATTCCGGCGCGACTCGAACGCGCGACCCACAGCTTAGAAGGCTGTTGCTCTATCCGACTGAGCTACGGAACCGGCCTTGTCCCCCGAAAGGGAATGCAAAGTTAGGAAGTGTTTTGAATTTTTCAAAGCACTTCTTTTCATTATTTTCTGCTGCGCGTCGCCAGCCGGGCATAGGAGAATATGCCCAGAAGGATAATCAGGAGCGCGTGCGTCTCGTGGCTGAGAGTCGCGAAGAGCAGGCTGGTCTCCCAGGTCGCCCCGTGGATGGACTCCAGCGTGAGAGCCACGAGATAATGGTACGCCCCTATGCCGCCCGGCACGGGAATCACGGAAGCTATGTTGCCGACCGCCGACACGAACAGCGCGTCGAAGAATGTCAGATGGTCAAGGGCGGGAATGGCCTTGAAATTATAATAGGTCATCAGCAGATACGTGACCCAGATGCCCAGAGTGTACAGGACGAACGCCCATTTGCGCCGGATATGCACGAAGCTCGCGAAGCCCGCTCCGAGTCCGCGCACGGTCCCGGCGACCTTGGCGCAGAACGCATATCTGTCTTTCCAGCGAAACACGCCCCAGACGAATGCGGCGACTCCGGCCAGAATCGGTCCGAGTATCCACCACATCGAGAATCCGAGGCTGTGGGTCAGCGGATTCCAGATGTTGGCTATGAAGAACGCCCCGAAGGTGTCCCACTTCAACACGAGCGCGAGTACAAGCAGAAACAGCACCGAGAACACGTCCCAGGCCCTCTCGCAGACTATGGTGCCGAGGATGCGGTCGTAGCTCATCTTCTTGGAGCGGATATAGCCTCCGCGCACGAATTCGCCGGCCCCCGGCAGCACCACGTTTATGAAATTCCCTATATTGGACGCGTCCCACGCGTCGATTCCCTTCACGTCCGAATCCAGAGGCTCCATCATCACTCTCCACCGCTCTTCCCGGAAGAAGAGCGCCAGCACCGACACCAGAGTGAATATCAGCACATAACCCCAGCGCGTCTCCTTAAGCCCTTCCACGAAGGCCGTCCAGTCGACTCCCCGAAATGCAAACCACACCAGCAGTCCCGCCAGTCCGACGGAGAGCAGGTACTTGATCACTTTGGCCGCTTTCCTGTTCATAGGGCGCAAATTTACGGATAATTATGTTAATTTTGCAAGTTATGAAATCGATACTTGGAATAGGCAACGCCCTTACCGATATCCTGGCGGTTCTGCCGGACGATTCCCTGCTCAACAGCTACCATCTGCCGAAAGGCAGTATGCAGCACGTCGATATGGAGACCGGCGACAAGATATGGACCGCCCTCAAACCTCTCGGAGTGAAGTACGTCGCCGGAGGTTCCGCCGCCAACACCATCACCTGCACGGCGATACTCGGTATGCCTTCGAGCTTCATCGGCAAGATTGGCGATGACGAGCTGGGGCTTCTCTTCAAGAGCGACCAGGAGCAGTACGGAGTGAAGACGATGCTCCTCAAGAGCGGCAGGTCGAGCGGACGCTCTATGGTGTTCGTCAGCGGCGGCAATGCCGAGCGCACCTTCGCGGTATATCTCGGCGCGGCTCTCGACCTTGTGCCGGAAGACCTTCGCCCGGAGTGGTTCGAGGGCTATGATTATTTCCATATCGAGGGCTATCTTGTGCAGAATCAGGCTCTTATCCGCAGGGCTGTGGAGCTGGCGCACGATGCCGGCTGCATCATCTCCATCGATATGGCGTCATACAATGTGGTGGAGTCCAATCTCGCTTTTCTTCACGACATAGTGGAGAAATATGTCGACATAGTCTTCGCCAACGAGACCGAATCCAAGTCCTTCACCAAGCTTTCCGACCCCGTCAAGGCTCTGGAGGAGATAGCCTCGCTGTGCCGGATTGCCGTCGTCAAGGTCGGCAAGGACGGCAGCTGGATCCGCTCCGGGGAGGAGGTGCATTTCATCCCGGCCTGGCCGGCTGACACCGTGGACGCCACCGGAGCGGGGGATACATACGCCGCAGGCTTCCTCTATGCCCACTCTCTGGGCAAGCCCCTCAAGCTGTGCGGAGAAGTCGGCTCGATTATCGCCGCCAAGGTCGTCGAGGTCGTGGGGACCAAGATTGACATTCCGAGATGGAAGGAGGCGAAGCGGGAGATAAGGGAGCTTTTTGCGGAAGACGGAGTCAGATGATCAATCCTGTGACATATCTTTTGAGGCTGATTGCCCTTAAACGTAACTGCAGCCACGCTCCGCACGGACTGCGGCCTCTGTCCCGCATCAGTTCCGCTACGGTGCTGGTGGACCCGTTGTCGGAGGATGCTGCCGGGACCGCCTCGGCTGTGAGGCAATATTTTGACTATCATAGTATTCCGGTGCATATCCTCTGCCCGGGAAGGGAAGACCTCGATCTGATTGGGACCATTAAGAAGAAAGTCCGCGGCCCCCGCACCGGGGAAGGCTCCGGGGAGCTGTTCATCTCGCTGGTCGACCGTCCGGAGAGCTTCTTCGCGGAATATGAGGCGAGGTGCAGCCGCGCCTGCTTCAAGGTCGGACGGCGTCAGCTCAGCGGCGAAGTCTTCGACCTGGTGGTACTCTCTCCGGAAAGAGTCCGCGACGTGAGCCAGACTGCGGTATTTGCAGAAATAAAGAACTATTTGAACATAATCAGATGAAATCCTTATCTCACTATCTCTCCGTGGCCCTCAAGGGCTTCGGGATGGGTGCGGCCAATGTGGTGCCAGGCGTGAGCGGCGGCACCATAGCGCTCCTCACCGGCATCTATGCTGACATCGTGAACGCTCTCAACGCCGTGACCGAGAAGCAGACCTGGAAGGCCCTCCTGAAGGGCCGCTTCGCTGAATTCTGGAAGCTGATCAACGGGGACTTTCTCGTCGCGCTGATGGTCGGCGTGGTCGTCAGCGTGTTTTCCCTCGCGAAGGTCGTGACCTCCTGCCTGACCCTCTATCCGATACTCACCTGGGCGTTCTTCTTCGGGCTGATTCTCGCCTCCACGGTCATTATGTTCCGTGATGTCAAGGATTTCCGTCTCAGGGATATGATATTCGTCATCTGCGGCATCGTCATCGGGGTGGTGGTGTGCACCCTGTCCCCGACCGAGACCCGCGACGACATCTGGTTCATCTTCATCTGCGGCGCGGTCTCCATCTGCGCTATGATTCTTCCCGGCATATCCGGCAGCTTCATCCTGCTTGTGATGGGGAAGTACAACTATGTGATGCAGGCCATCTCGGATTTCAACTGGCCGATAATCATCGTATTCGCCATCGGCTGCGCGGTCGGAATCCTCGCGTTCGCGAAGTTCCTGCACTGGCTGCTCGCAAGATGGGAGCGCCAGACGCTGCTGGTTCTGCTCGGATTCGTGCTGGGGTCTCTTATCAGGGTGTGGCCGTGGTATGACAGTGCCGCCGTGGAGAAAGCCCAGCAGCTCCGCACGGGCAGCGCGGCTCCGCTCGACCTTCAGATACCGGAGGCTGTCCTCTGGTGCGTTGTCGGCATAGCCCTTGTCGTGCTTTTCGATGCTCTCGGCTCCAGGTCGCGCAAGAAGCAGTCTGCCTAATCCTTGAGCACCAGCTCCACCGGGCAATGGTCCGAGCCGAAAATCTCGTTGTGGATTTCGCTTGAGGCCATCCTGTCCGTCAGGCTGTCCGACACGAGGAAATAGTCGATGCGCCAGCCGACATTCCTCTCCCTTGCCGCCATACGGTAGGACCACCAGGAATATTTGACATCCTGCGGGTGCTGCTCCCTCCAGCTGTCGTGGAATCCGGCCGCGAGAAGTTCGCTCATCTTCCCCCTCTCCTCATCGGAGAATCCGGCGTTGAAATGGTTGGTGGCGGGGTTCTTGAGGTCTATCTCCTCGTGGGCCACATTCATGTCGCCGCAGATGACCACCCCCTTCTCCGTCGCGAGCGAGCGGACATATTCCCTGAACGCGTCCTCCCACTTCATGCGGTAGTCCAGCCGCCGCAGCCCGTCCTGGGAGTTGGGGGTATAGACGTTGACAAGATGGAAGTCCGGCATTTCAAGCGTGATGACCCGCCCTTCGGTGTCGTGTTCGTCCGCCCCGATGCCGTATCTCACGTCGAGCGGCTCCCTGCGGGAGTAGATGCAGGTCCCCGAGTAGCCTTTCTTCTCCGCATAGTTCCAATACGACCCGTATCCGAGAAATTCCAGATCGATCTGCCCCGCCTGCAGCTTGGTTTCCTGAAGGCAGAAGAAATCCGCGTCAAGACTCTCGAAAATCTCCGGGAATCCCTTCCCCGCCACGGCCCTCAGGCCGTTCACATTCCAGCTTATGAATTTCATAGGGCGAAAATAATCATTTTATTAGTATCTTCGCGAGAATATCGATATGACAGCGATGAGAAATCTCAGCCTTACCAATACCCTTTCGCACAGAAAGGAACTTTTCGTGCCGGTGCATCCGGGACATGTCGGGATGTATGTGTGCGGGCCGACCGTATATGGCGACGCGCATCTGGGACACGCCCGCCCGGGCATAACCTATGACGTGCTTGCCCGCCTGCTGCGCCATCTGGGGTACAGGGTGCGCTATGTACGCAACATCACCGACGTGGGACATCTGGAACACGATGCCGACACGGGGGAGGACAAGATAGCGAAGAAGGCCCGTCTGGAGCAGCTGGAGCCGATGGAGGTGGTGCAGACCTACACTCTGCGCTATCACGAGGCCATGCGCAGGCTCAATGTGGCTCCGCCGTCCATCGAGCCGCACGCATCGGGACATATCATCGAACAGATTGAGGCCATAAAGAAAATCCTCGCCGCAGGCTATGCCTACGAGAGCAACGGCAGCATCTATTTCGATGTCGCCAAATACAATCGGGACTTTCACTACGGAGTGCTCTCCGGACGCAATCTTGACGACACTCTCGAAGGCACGCGCTCTCTGGACGGGCAGTCCGACAAGCGCGCCCCGTATGACTTCGCGCTGTGGAAAAAGGCCGAGCCGGAGCATATCATGCGCTGGCCTTCCCCGTGGGGAGAGGGTTTCCCGGGATGGCATCTTGAGTGCTCCGTGATGGGGGAGAAGTACCTGGGGCGCGAGTTCGACATCCACGGCGGCGGTATGGATCTGATGTTCCCGCACCACGAGTGCGAAATCGCACAGAATCAGGCTTCCAGGGGTACGCAGGGCGTGCGTTACTGGGTTCACAACAATATGATTACCATCAACGGCCAGAAGATGGGCAAGTCGCTGGGCAACTTCATCACTCTGCCGGAGCTTTTCGCGGGCAGTCATCCGAAGCTCGCACAGGCTTACAGCCCGATGACGGTGCGCTTCTTCATACTGCAGGCTCACTATCGCAGCACTCTGGACTTCTCCAACGAGGCTCTCCAGGCCTCCGAAAAGGGGTTGAAGCGGCTTATGCTCGCGGCTCGCGAACTCTACGCGATGTCGGGCCGGACGGTGCCGCAGCCTGCCTACGGCGAGCCCATCGAAGCGGTCGCTCCCGACAGCTGCCCTGCGGAGAACGCCGAGGTCAAGGCGGTTTTCGACGGGGTATATGACGCGCTCTGCGACGACATCAATACGCCCGTCGCCCTTGCGCACATCTCGGAGGCCGTGCGTCTGATCAACTCCGCCAAGGCGAAGCAGCTCACTTTAGGCGAGGGTGACAAGGCCACTCTCTTGCAGATATTCGACGACATAGTCTTCGGCGTGCTGGGCCTCAGGGATGAGGAGGCTTCGGAAGGCTCCGAGGGGAAGGTCATCTCCGGACTTATGGATATGGTCCTCGAGCAGCGTGCCGCAGCCAAGGCCGCGAAGGACTGGGCCGTCTCCGACCACATCCGCGACTCCCTCAAGGCCCTCGGTATCCAGGTCAAGGACACCAAGGACGGAGCCGAGTGGACGCTGGAGTAGAAACTGTCGGTTAGAACCGACACTTTTTGTATATTTGCGGAAATCAATGGATTATGGACTCGCTTTTTTTAAAACACGACCGTTATTATGCTGAAAC
>CAVGPE010000070.1:0-8245 GCA_963631065.1 Ruminococcus bicirculans (ex Wegman et al. 2014) | reverse complement strand
GGACGAAATTTAAACAGAGCAAATGGAACAGACACACGCCCTTGGAAGACGTAAAGCAGCTGTAGCTCGCGTTTATCTCACTCCCGGCAAAGGCAATGTCACGGTCAACGGTCGCCCGATCGAGGAATATTTTCCTCTCGAGTCGCTCCGCTACATCGTGAACCAGCCGTTTGAAGTCACCGGCACTCTCGGACAGTTCGATGTCAAGGTAAACCTCGCAGGAGGCGGCATCAAAGGTCAGGCGGAGGCGGTACGTCTCGGCATCGCGCGCGCCCTCAGTGAGTTGAACAGAGAGGCATATCGTTCCGCACTCAAGTCAGCAGGCTTCCTCACCCGCGATGCACGCGAGGTCGAGCGCAAGAAGCCGGGCCAGCCTGGTGCACGTCGCCGCTTCCAGTTCAGCAAACGATAGTTATTGTTGTTTTACGGCACAGCCCGGTTGTCAAACCGCTCCCTCAGGACGGTTGCCGTGCTGCGGAAAAGGCCGGAGACCGGCAGAGCCGCTACTCCGCCTTGAAGAAAAGAGACCCCGAGCAGGGGACAGTTTACAAAAAACAGAAACAAACAGATGTCACGAACAAATTTCCAGGAATTGCTTGATGCAGGCGTTCACTTCGGCCACCTGGCCCGCAAGTGGAATCCTAAGATGGCCCCGTATATCTTCGACCAGAAGAACGGCATCCACATCATTGACCTGCACAAGACAGTCGGCAAGATAGATGAGGCCGCCGAAGAGATGAAGCAGCTTGCCAAGTCCGGCCGCAAAATCCTCTTCGTCGCCACCAAGAAACAGGCAAAGGATATTGTCAGCGAGAAGGCGGCTTCAGTGAATATGCCTTCCATCACCGAGCGCTGGGCCGGTGGTATGCTTACCAACTTCCCGACCATCCGCAAGGCCATCAAGAAGATGTCCGTCATCGACAAGATGAAGGAGGACGGCACTTTCGAGAAGCTCGCCAAGAGGGAGCGTCTCCAGGTGGACCGCCAGAGGGCCAAGCTCGAGAAGAACCTCGGCTCCATCCGCGATATGAGCCGCCTGCCGTCAGCGCTCTTCGTAGTTGACGTGCAGAAGGAGGCCAACGCAGTCAAAGAGGCCAATCGTCTCAATATTCCGGTATTCGCAATGGTTGATACTTGTTGCGATCCTACCCCTATTGATTATGTGATACCGGCTAACGACGATGCCGCAAACTCTATCGAATGTGTTGTGAACGCGCTTTGCGCGGCCATCGAGGAAGGTCTTGCCGAGCGCAAGCTCGAGAAGGACAAGGAAGTTTCCGAGGAGGTAGGCGAGGAGAAACCTGCCGCCGCCCGCAAGCTCCGCGCCCGCAAGGGCGGCCCTAAGGCCGAGGAGACCGAAGACAGGTCATAGTTCCATTTCAGAAACAGATACGATTATGGCAATTACAGCAGCAGACGTAATGAAGTTACGTAAGATGACTTCTGCGGGTATGATGGACTGCAAGAAGGCTCTTGAGGAGGCCGAAGGCGACTTCAACAAGGCCGTCGACATCATCCGCGAGAAGGGAAAGCTCGTTGCGGCCAAGAGGGCCGACCGCGAGACTTCCGAGGGTGCGGTGAAGGCCCGCGTGTCCGGAGGCAAGGGTATCCTCGTATGCCTCGGATGCGAGACCGACTTCGTGAGCCGCAACTCCGATTTCCAGAACCTTGCGGAAGCCATTGCCGATGTGGCCATCGCGGCCTGCCCTGCCGACCTTGAGGCTCTCAAGGCCTGCAAGATGGCGGACGGATATACCGTACAGGAGGCTGTGGAGGCTCAGACCGGCAAGACCGGCGAGAAGCACGTCCTCGCATACTACGCTCTGGTCGAGGCTCCTTTCGTGGCCCAGTACATCCACAAGATCAACGGCAAGCTCGGTGCTCTTGCGGGATTCAACAAGGCCGTGCCTGAGGAACTCGCCAAGGGTATCGTGATGCAGGTCGCTTCTATGAACCCTGTGGCCATCTCCGCCGAGGACTGCCCTAAGGAGGTGCTTGACAACGAGTACCAGGTGGCTGTCCAGAAGACGAAGGAGGAGCAGGTTCAGAAGGCCGTCGATGCGGCTCTCAAGAAGGCCGGCATCAACCCGGCGCACGTGGACAGCGAGGATCATATCGAGTCCAATACCGCCAAGGGATGGCTCACCCCTGAGCAGGCGGCCCAGGCCCGCGAGATCATCAAGACCGTCGGCGAGCAGAAGGCGGCAAATCTCCCTGAGCAGATGATTCAGAACATAGCCAACGGGCGTGTTCAGAAGTTCCTCAAGGAGCAGACTCTGCTTGAGCAGGAGTATCAGATGAGCGATGACAAGATTTCCGTCAAGGATGCGATTGCAGCGGTTGACAAGGATATCAAAGTCCTCACCATCAAGCGCTTCTCTCTGAACGACTAAACAGTCCGCCCATATATGTCTATGAACCCCGGCCCGTTCAGGGTCCGGGGTTCTTGCGTCCCGCCGCCTACCCCTGCCGGGGGGGGTGGACAGGCTCTCCGAAGCCCGCTGCCTGCCGGCTTGCTGAAGTTCGGGAACATTGATATATTTGCAGGCAAACGGCATCTGAAAACGGCTTCTGGATATGGCAAAGGCAAAAACGTTATGGTATTGCAGCGCGTGCGGCAACGAAAGCCCCAAATGGATGGGGCGCTGTCCGGCGTGCGGGGAATGGAACACGATGGTGGAGGCTCCTTCGGAGAGCAGAAGGGCGGGCGCTTCGGGACGGAATTCCGCCCTCGCTTCGGCTGTGGAGCGCAAACCGCAGCTTCTCAAGGAGATAGATTATTCCGGAGAGCCGCGTCTCTCGCTTGGGATGGGAGAGGTCGACAGGCTGCTCGGCGGAGGTATCGTGCCTGGGTCCCTTGTTCTGGTCGGGGGCGAGCCGGGAATAGGCAAATCCACGCTCAGCCTCCAGATTCCGCTGCGCTGCCCCGGTCTCAAGACCCTGTATGTGACGGGGGAGGAGAGTTCGAAGCAGGTCAAGATGCGCGCCGAAAGGCTCGGCGGGGAGGGGGCGGAGTGCCTCATCTTCTGCGAGACGAAGATAGAGGCCGTGATAGCCGAGGCCGAGGCCATACGCCCGGCGCTGATGATAGTGGACTCGGTGCAGACTATGTTTACTGATTCGGTGGAGTCCACCCCCGGCTCCGTGAGCCAGATCAAGGAAGTGGCCGCCTCTCTGCTGCGTTTCGCCAAGGAGAGCGGTGTGCCGGTGATACTCATCGGCCACATCACCAAGGACGGCTTCATAGCCGGCCCCAAGATATTGGAACACATAGTCGACGTCGTGCTTCAGTTCGAGGGCGACGGACGCGGCTCCTACCGCATCCTGCGCAGCATCAAGAACCGTTTCGGCTCCACTTCCGAGATAGCCGTCTTCGAGATGACAGGCACGGGGCTGCGGGAAGTGAGCAACCCCTCCGAGCTCCTCATCCCCATGCACGAGCAGGGTTTGAGCGGCACGGCGATAGCCGCCACTCTCGACGGCACGAGACCGCTTCTCTTTGAGGTGCAGGCACTGGTGAGTTCCGCGGTCTATGGCACTGCGCAGCGTTCCGCCACAGGATTCGACACGCGCAGGCTCAATATGCTGCTGGCCGTGCTGGAGAAGCGGGCCGGATTCCGCCTCAGCGCAAAGGACGTATTCCTCAATATGGCCGGTGGCCTCAAGGTCAGCGACCCGGCCTGCGACCTCGCCGTGATATGCGCCGTGCTCTCGTCCAACTTCGACTTTGCTGTCCCGGGCGATGTCTGCTTCGCCGGAGAGGTGGGCCTGAGCGGAGAAATCCGCCCCGTCCCGCAGAGCGGGCGGCGTGTCGGCGAAGCGGCGAGGCTGGGATTCAAGAAGATATTCCTGTCCTCATACTCCTCGGACGACAACACTCCGGACGGCATCAGAGTGGTCAGGGTGGCCGACGTGCCGGCGCTTGTCAAAGCCCTCTTCAAACAATAGATTCTTATGGAACTTTTCTACTCCAACGACATATCCGGAGGGCTTGTCCGGCTGGACAGGGAGGAATCGGCGCACTGCGTCAAGGTGCTGCGTCACCGCGAAGGGGACGAAATATCGGTAATCGACGGGGAGGGGACTCTCTACCGCTGCCGTCTCAGCCTTGCCGACGCCAAAGGGGCCGAGGCCCGGATAACGGGCGAAACGCCGGACTTCGGAGCGCATCCCTACCGCCTGACTATGGCCGTGTGTCCTACCAAGAATATCGACCGCTACGAATGGTTCATCGAAAAGGCGACCGAAATAGGCCTGGATGAGATAGTCCCGCTGACGGGAGACCACTCTGAGCGTAAAATCATCAAGCCCGAAAGACTTGAGCGCATTCTGGTCTCGGCTGCGAAGCAGTCGCTCAAGGGCAGGATTCCGAAGCTGCGCGGAAGCGTCAGCGTGCTGGAATATATACGCACGGCACCGGAGCAGGCCCTGAGGCTGATAGCCTATTGCGACGAGAGTCTTGACCGCGACAGCCGTCTCGCGATAACGGAGGCGCTTTCGCAGGCATCCGGAGACAAGCCGGAAATATGTATTCTGATAGGCCCGGAGGGGGATTTCTCCGGGGAGGAGGTCTCCGCCGCGCTGAGCTGCGGCTGGATTCCGGTACATCTCGGGGAGAGCCGCCTGCGCACGGAAACGGCCGCCCTCGTCGCGGTGAGCGCCGTTTACCTTGATTTTCTCCGCAGGTAGAACATTCTCGATTTGGGCTAAAAATCGCCTTAGCGTATAGCCATTGTGCGTCAAAATTGTCCAAAAATTCTCTTTTCTTGCCGTGCGGTTCAGAATTTGCAGCGCTTCCGGGCCGTGTGTCCGACTATGCGGAGGGTACACTGTATGAGCAAAATTCGTATATTTGGGATTGCATAAATAACAAACTAAAACTGCGATGGCTGACGTAAGAGGTTACATCTCGCAAATAATAGGACCGGTAGTCGATGTCCATTTCGACGTAGAGAAGGCGGAGGAGGCCAAGAGCCTGCCTTCCATCCACGACGCTCTCAAAGTCGTCCGCCCCGACGGACGCGAACTCATAATCGAAGTCGAGCAGCACATCGGCGAAGACACGGTGCGCTGCGTCGCGATGGACTCCACGGACGGACTCCGCAGGGGACTTGAGGCCGTCTGCACGGGCGAGCCTATCGAGATGCCCGTGGGGGCCCAGATTCGCGGACGCGTGATGAACGTGACCGGAGAGACCATCGACGGACTGGGCGAACTCAAGATGGAAGACTCGCTGCCGATACACCGCGAGCCTCCGAAGTTCGAAGACCTCAAGACCTCGCAGGAAGTCCTCTACACGGGCATCAAGGTCATCGACCTGCTTGAGCCTTACCTCAAGGGCGGCAAAATCGGCCTTTTCGGCGGCGCTGGAGTGGGCAAGACGGTGCTGATCAAGGAACTCATCAACAATATCGCCAAGAAGCACAACGGATTCTCGGTCTTCGCCGGAGTGGGGGAGCGTACCCGCGAGGGCAACGACCTGCTTCGCGAGATGATAGAGTCCGGGGTCATCAAATACGGAGAAGAATTCGAGAAGTCTATGGCGGAAGGCCATTGGGATCTCTCCAAAGTGGACAGAAGCCAGCTTGAGAAGTCGCAGGTGGCTATGGTGTTCGGCCAGATGAACGAGCCGCCGGGAGCCAGAAGCTCCGTCGCCCTCTCCGGCCTGACGCTCGCGGAGTCGTTCCGCGACAGCCACAGCGCCGACGGCCCGAAGGACATACTCTTCTTCATCGACAACATCTTCCGTTTCACCCAGGCCGGCTCCGAGGTGTCCGCGCTGCTGGGACGTATGCCGTCGGCGGTGGGCTACCAGCCGACCCTTGCCACGGAAATGGGTCAGATGCAGGAGCGCATAACCTCCACCAAGAACGGGTCCATCACTTCCGTGCAGGCCGTCTATGTGCCTGCCGACGACCTGACCGACCCTGCGCCTGCCACCACCTTTACCCATCTCGACGCGACGACGGTGCTGAGCCGAAAAATCACTTCCCTGGGCATCTATCCTGCCGTGGATCCTCTGGAATCCACCTCCCGCATACTCGACCCCAACATCGTGGGAAAGGAGCATTACGACACGGCCCAGAGGGTAAAGCAGATACTCCAGCGCAACAAGGAGCTGCAGGACATCATCGCAATCCTCGGTATGGACGAACTCTCCGACGAGGACAAGCTTGTGGTGAACCGTGCCCGCAAGGTGCAGCGCTTCCTCTCCCAGCCGTTCGCGGTGGCGGAGCAGTTCACGGGCGTAAAGGGCGTGATGGTGGACATAGAAGACACCATCAAGGGATTCAATATGATACTCGACGGGGATGTCGATTACATCCCTGAGCAGGCGTTCCTCAATGTCGGCACGATAGAGGACGCGATAAAGAAGGGCGAGGAAATGCTCGCAATGGCATCTTAGGACTATGGCGGACAGACGGCTCACAGTGACTGTGATCTCCCCCGAGGAGGTCGTGTACGGGGGCGAGGCCTGCGCCGTGTTCCTGCCGGGGACATCCGGGCGTTTCGAAGTGCTTCCCGGACACGCCCCGCTCATCTCCACGCTGGAGGAAGGAGAAATCATCGTCCGTGACGGCGAGGGCGCGGAACACCGCGTCGGCATCCGTTCCGGAGTGGTCAGAATAGACGGAGGCAGGCTGACGGCCTGCGTCGAGGTCAAAACGGACGGAGGCGGGAAATGATGGGGACATTGTTAAGGCGCATATTGGCATCGCTGCTGCTCTTCTCTTCGCCGCTTCTCCTCTCCGCGCAGAGTGCGGCGGATAAGACGGAGGACGGACTCGATATGAAGGCCTATATCTTCGGGCATATCGGGGACTCGTACGAATGGCACATCACCACGATAGGAGAGAGGGAGATAGCGATTCCGCTGCCGTGCATCGTGATTGACGGCGGGCTGAAGGTATTCTCCTCCCACAATATGGCGGAGCACGGATATGCCCTCAACGCGGACGGCAAGATGGTCAGCGCCTCCACCGGAGAGCGGCCTCTGGACCTTTCCATTACCAAGAATGTACTCGGACTGATGATAGACTCGGCCCTGCTCGTCGCTCTGATACTCTCCTGCGCCGCCTGGTATCGCAGGCACGATGTGCTGAAGGAGAAGCCTACAGGCGTCACGGCCCTGCTGGAGCCGGTGATCATGATGATAAACGACGATGTCGTCAAGGACATAATCGGGCCGGAGTACCGCCGTTACGCCCCATATCTGCTGACGGCGTTCTTCTTCATATTGATTAACAACCTGATGGGCATCATCCCGATATTCCCTGGAGGGGCCAACATCACCGGCAATATAGCCGTGACGCTGGTGCTGGCCGTATGCACTTTCCTGATGGTCAATCTCTTCGGCAACAAGCACTACTACAAGGACATAGTCTGGCCTGACGTGCCTGTGGCCCTCAAGGTCATACCTATAATGCCGATTGTGGAGATCATCGGGGTCTTCACCAAGCCGTTCTCGCTGATGATAAGGCTCTTCGCGAATATGCTCGCGGGTCATATTATGATACTGAGCGTCATCGGCATCATCTTCATCACGGCCAAGATGAGCGCCGTGCTGTGCGGCTCGATGACCGTGGTGGCGGTGCTGTTCGGCATCTTTCTGGATTGCCTCGAACTGCTTGTGGCCTTCATTCAGGCTTATGTATTCACGATGCTCTCCGCCGTATTCATCGGCCTTGCGCATCAGGAACCGGAAACCAATTAAAAAACAAAGAATATGTTACTTATCTCAATGCTTCTTGAAGCTGCGGCGCTCGCCAAAGTTGGCGGAGCAGTCGGCGCAGGCATAGTCGCACTCGGTGCAGGACTCGGTATCGGCAAGATTGGACAGGCCCTTATGGAGGCTTCCGCCCGTCAGCCTGAGATTGAAGGCAAGCTGCGTACCACGGCCATCATCATCAGCGCCCTGGTCGAGGGTGTCTGCCTCTTCGGCGTAATCGTCTGTCTGCTGGCTATCCTTTAAGGTATGTCACTCGTTACACCTGATTTCGGCCTGCTCTTCTGGATGGTCCTGATATTCGGGGCGGTGTTCTTCGTGCTGGCGAAGTTCGGCTTTCCGGTCATCACTTCGATGGTGCAGAAGCGCTCCGACCATATCGGGGATTCGCTCCGCAAGGCGCAGGAGGCGCAGGACCGGCTTGAGGGCCTCGCTGCGGAGCAGGTCAAGATGATAGAGCAGACGCGCCAGGAGCAGAAGCGCATCCTCAAGGAGGCTTCCGACGCCCGCGACAGCATC
>CAVGPE010000069.1:0-13655 GCA_963631065.1 Ruminococcus bicirculans (ex Wegman et al. 2014) | reverse complement strand
CTTCCTCATACCTTTCCGCAAATATTTCGTGAAGGATATGCACGGGCAGTACCCCTTCCCTGAGGCCACGGCCACCACTCAGGTGCTGGTGAGCGGCGAGAGCGGAGGCAAAAGCGCCAAGACCCTGCTCGCGGCGGGCGCAATCGGCGGCCTGTACGACTTCATCGTCGCCACCTTCGGACTCTGGGCGGAGACCGTCAGCACCACCGTAATCGGCTGGGGTCAGGTCGTGGCTGACAAGACCAAGCTCGTCCTCAAGCTGAACACCGGAGCGGCCGTCCTCGGTCTCGGATATATAATAGGTCTGAAATACGCCTTCGTCATCTGCTGCGGTTCGCTGCTCGTATGGCTCGTGATAATACCCCTGATGAACCTCCTCTGGGGCGGCAGCGTGATAGACCTTATGCACGCGGGCATCACGGACACCATCTCCAGTATGAGCGCGGATGAAATTTTCAAAGGCTACGCCAGACATATCGGAATAGGCGGCATCGCCACGGCGGGCATCATCGGCATCATCAGGAGCGCCGGAGTCATCAAAAGCGCCGTCGGTCTGGCCGTCGGTGAATTCAGCAGGAAGGGTGGCGCACAGACTGCGGCATCCGACCGCACTCAGGAGGACATCCCGATGAAAAACGTGGTCTGGGGTATCGCCATCGCACTCCTCGCCATCTTCGCGTTCTTCGCTTTCGGAGGTGTCGTGAACAACATCTGGCAGGCCCTGCTCGCGCTTGTCATCGTCGCGCTCATCTCCTTCCTCTTCACCACCGTGGCGGCCAACGCCATCGCCATCGTCGGTTCCAACCCTGTCAGCGGAATGACCATTATGACACTGATAATCACAGCTCTCGTACTTGTGGCCGCCGGGCTTAAAGGCAACACGGGGATGGTCGCGGCTATGGTGATAGGAGGTGTCGTCTGCACCGCCCTCTCGACGGCCGGCGGACTTATAACCGACTTCAAGATAGGCTATTGGATAGGCACCACACCGCGCAAGCAGGAGACATGGAAATTCGTGGGCGTGGCGGTAGCGGCGGCTACGGTCGGCGGCGTGATGATGATTCTGAACAAGACCTACGGCTTCGTCGGCGACGGCGCGCTGGTCGCTCCGCAGGCGAACGCTATGGCAGCCGTGATTCAGCCGATGATGAACGGCGGAAGCGCCCCATGGCTGCTCTACGGCATAGGCGCGGCGATAGCGATACTGCTCACAGTATTCAAAGTCCCGGCTCTGGCCTTCTGTCTCGGTATGTTCATCCCGATAGACCTCAACCTGCCTCTGCTCGTGGGCGGTGCGATTGCGTGGTTTGTGGGTTCGCGCAGCAAGGATAAGGCCGTCAATGCGGCGCGCAGCGAGAAGGGAACGCTCATCGCGAGCGGATTCATCGCCGGCGGCGCACTGATGGGAGTGGTCAGCGCGATACTCAAGTTCGCGAATGTGGACTGGTTCCTCAGCGGATGGAACGCCACCTGGGGCGAAGCGATAGCCGTCATCCCGTTCTTCGCGCTCATCGGATATATGATCTGCGCATCATTGAAAACAGACAAATCCTTATAAGAAAATGGAAAATTTAAAAGACAGATTCCTCAGATACATATCAGTGGACACGCAGTCCTGCGAAGAATCGGAGAGCCAGCCGAGCAGCGCGAAACAGCTTGACCTGCTGCGTATGCTCCGCGACGAGCTTCTCGCGATGGGCGTGGAGGCACAGCTCGACGAATACGGTTATGTTATGGGGCGCATAGCGTCCAATATCGACGCCCCCGTACCGAAGATAGGGTTCATAGCACATGTGGACACATCCCCGGACGCATCCGGAGCCGACATCAAGCCTCAAATCATCGAGAACTACGACGGCGGGGACATCGCCCTGAAGGGAGTGGAAGGCCTGTATCTGAAACCGTCCGAATTCCCTGAACTCCTCGCGCACAAAGGCAAGACCCTCATCACCACGGACGGCACCACCCTGCTCGGAGCCGACGACAAGGCCGGCGTGGCGGAGATAATGGACGCGGTGCAGTATATCTGCGCCCACCCCGAGTACAAACACGGCGAAATCCGCATCGGATTCACCCCTGACGAGGAAATCGGACGCGGAGTGGTCAAATTCGACGTGAAGAGATTCGACGCGGACTACGCCTACACTATGGACGGAGGAGACCTCGGGGAGCTTGAGTTCGAGAACTTCAACGCCGCAGCCGCTTCCATCCGTATCCAGGGCCGCAATGTGCATCCGGGTTACGCCAAGGGCAAGATGAAGAACGCCCTGCGCATCGCTATGGAGCTGGACAGTCTGCTGCCCTCAGAGCAGAAACCCGAATATACCGAAGGCTACGACGGATTCTTCCATCTCATCGGAATGGAGGGCAGCGTGGAGGAAGCCACCCTGTCATATATCATCCGCGATCACGACCTTCTTCTGTACGAACACAGGAAGCAGGTTGTACTGGACTGTGTGGAATTCATAAACCGCAAGTACGGGGAAGGCACGGCCACCGCCGAGATAAAGCATCAGTATTTCAATATGCGCAAGGAGGTGGAGCCTCACTTCTTCATCGTGGAGAAGGCGAAGGAAGCTATGGAGATGGCGGGCGTGAAACCGAAAGTCCAGCCTATCCGCGGCGGCACCGACGGCGCGAACCTGTCATATATGGGACTGCCTTGCCCGAACATCTTCGCGGGCGGGCTGAATTTCCACGGCAAGATGGAATTTGTGCCTGTAGAGAGCATGCAAGCCGCTTCACAGGTGATTCTGAACATCATCACCCTCTTCGCCAAAGGCGAATAGCCTCCGCGCCTGCAGCGGAAACCGCCTGAAAGCGCGTCATTCTCTCATTCCAGAGGGGCTGACGCGCTTTTGACATCGGTCTCGGCCTCTGACGCGCTTCCTGTGGCCGCCGCAGCTGCGGCCTGCCGTTTGCGGTCCTCTCTCTCCTTCTGCTTCGTATAATATTCTATATACTTCTGAAGCAATGCTTTATCCTTAGCTTCCTGCTTGGCCACACGGGCCGCTCGACGCTCTTCCCGGCGACGGCGGCGTTCCGCTTTCTTCTGCTCCTTTGCCGCAGCTCTCGCCGCATCGCGGGCATCCAGTTCCGCCCAGCGGGCGTCTCTTCGGGCGCGCCGCAGGGCCCTGCGGAGTTCGGCCTTGCTCATATACTGCTCCTCATCCTCATCGGAAGCGGCCTTCCCTCCGGAGAGGCTGTCCGCCGCAGCCGTAGAGTCCCTCCGCACCTTGACGCTGTCTTTCGCCGCAGCCCCGGACAAATCTCGCACGTCCGCGCTGTCACGCGGTATGGCCGCCCCGGAGAGACTGTCCGCCACAGCTGCGGAATCCTGCTGCACCTTGACGCTGTCCGAAGGCTCCTCGGCTGAAGCGGAACGTCGCAGTTTCGCCTCCGCTATCTGCCTGTACACTTCTTCCATATGGCCGGGGAAGAATCTGTCCGTGTATGGGAATTTCGTACGCGGACGGCTCTCAAGCTCCATTCTCTCCGAAGGGCGCAGTTCGAGGTCAGTGATGTCGGTCCTGCCGGAAGGCCGCAGCTCCGGTTTCCACTGGAAGCCTTTCAGCACCCTGTCCCGTTCCGGCATCTGGACTATAGGGGCGGCATCGTTCTTGGGATTGTCGAAATAATATACCCTCTCCACATCCCCGTCCTTGAGGGTGGCGGAGAGCATTTTGGCCTCGACCTTGTTGACGGTGGCCAAGGCATCGTTCTCCTGAAGATAGAATACGGCCGTGACTCCTCCGAGAGCGTCGAACCGGCGCAGCTGCGTGTCCGAGTCGAAATAGGCCATCACCTCCGAACCCCTGATCTGGTCGAAGAGGACACTGTCCTCCTGCACCGCGATGAACGCGTTGGACATCAGGCTCGCCCTGTCCACGCCGTTGCTCTTCACGAGTACGAAAAGACTGTCCGCGCTGTACTGCCGCCGGCCTTCGTTCCAGATGAGAGGCTCCTTGTAGAAGCGCGCAATCGAGTCCAGTTCGCTGAAGCGCATCGAGTCGCAGCGCACCTGGATGTCCCGCCGGAATATCTTCACATTGCCTATTCCCTGCAGGAAACCCACTCTTGACGTGTCCGGAGGCGGACTCACGGCAAGACTGTCCGCCATAACGGCAAGGCTGTCCGCCACAACGGAAAGACTGTCCCCTGCCGCCGCAGGAACACCTGCGGCAAGAGTGCTGTCGGGAAGCGCGGCTTCGCCGGACGGCTTGCCCGCCGACTTTGCCGGGATAGGAGGCGCGGGGATTCCGGCCCCTTTCTGCAGACTCGCGGCATCTTTGTCCTTCGCGGCCTGCTCTGCCGCGCGGCGGCGGAATTCCGAGACAGGATCCCCGTTGATGGCCTGAAGACGCGTCTGCGCCGCCGCAATCTCCGTCCCGGCTATGTCGCATCTTCTCTCCGTATGATAGACCAGAGTGTCCGCGCCGAAATATGTGGTGTCCACCCCGGTACGGCTTTCCGACCACATCGCCACCGCCGCATTGTCGTGCATCGTCACGCGGGACAGGCTGTCCCGGTAGAAGAGGTAATCGGACACCGCCGCCGAATTGCGGGTGGTGTCCTGAATCTGCACGCGGCCGCGCATCAGTATGTCATTGGTGGTGCGGTAGAAATAGAGGGTGTCGCTCCAGCTCTCCTGCTCGCGGGTCAGTCCCCGGACCTCCTTCGTGAAGAAGAAGACATTGTCCGGTCGGCTGTACCAGCCGCCGCCGGCCGAGAGAAGATTGTCATCCTTTCTGAAATCTATAGGCGCGATGAACAGCGCGCGGTTTCTGTCCGACTGATAGTCGAGCGAATCCGTGCGCACGAACACCGAATCGGTGTACATATTGACATTGCCGACGAATTTGAAGAGGCTGAGGGCGTTGAAGTAACGGCCCTCGTCGCTCTCGATTATCTGGCCGTCGGAACTCCGCATCGAGGCCCCCCTGCGGAAGACGGCCACGCTGTCCTTGGTGTTGTAGTCGAGTTCCCGCGTGCGGAGCATATTCTCCTGCTTGTCCCGCAGCTGCACCACCGCCCCTCGGAACTGGGCGAGGTCTCTGTCTATCAGATAGTCGAGGGCTTCGCTCGTAAGCTCCGTATCGCCCTGGATCATCCTTACGTTGCCCTTGCAGTTGATGACATTGGTATTCTGGCTCCAGACCGCGCTGTCGCACATCAGATAGGTTCCGTTGTGCAGAAAGGTGGCGTCGATGGTCCTCCGGACGAAATCATCCCTGACCTCAAGCTGTTCGATATAGCTGGCGCTCATCAGGCGCAGCAGCGAATCTCTCTGCCCGGACTGTTCCTGAGAGGACAGAGAATATGCCGCGGAGAGCAGCAGGCACAGGGCCGCAATCAGTCTTCCTTTCTGATTTTCCGCTCCCATCCCTTGCGGCTGAAGTCACAGTCCCCGAACATCGGGTCGATGACTATATATGTGACGTCTATCTTGCTGTCAACGAACTTGTCCACCGCTTCCATCTGCCGCCTGTTCTTCACAAGAGCGAGAAGTTCCGTGTAGTCGGACTCGAAATTGGCGGTATGCGCCGGCACTATCTTGTCGAGACGGATTATCTTATAGACGAGATTTCCGCTCCTGCCTTCGTTGTCAAGGGAGGCTATAGGCTCGGAGACTTCGCCCGGCTTCAGATTCTTTATGGCCTCATAGTCCTGAGGCTTGAGCTGGTCCACCTCGAAATAGGACGAACCGGTGTTCGGGTCCGCCATCTGCCCGCCGTTGGTGCGGGTCGCCGGGTCTTCGGAGTAGAAGCGGGCGGCGAGCGCGAACGTCATCACGCTGTCCTTCACTATCGCCGTGCGGAGGCTGTCGAGCCTGCGGAACGCCTTCTCCTGGTCTTCGGCAGTATATTTCGGCTTGATGAGGATGTGCCTTGCATTGAACATATCCCCCTTCTTCTCAAGCACTTCGATGATATGGAAACCGTCCGGGGTCTCCACGATCTGAGATATCACTCCGGGCTTCAGCGCCATAGCCGCATCGCTGAACGCCGGCCAGAAGATGGACTTTGACATCAGACCGAGCTCCCCTCCCTTGCGGGCGCTGCCCGGGTCTTCGGAATAGAGACGGGCGAGAGTGGCGAACTTCTCCCCGTTGATGATGCGCTCGCGTATTGAAAGCAGCCTCTCCCGGACAGCTATCGCTGCGGAATCCCTGTCAGGATACACGCATATCTGGCTCATCTGATATTTGTCCGGAATCTGAGGCAGCAGCGACACGTCCGCCGTGTCGAGATACTGCTTGACGTCGTACGGGGTGAGTTCCGGGACATCTCCGGCAATCTGCTGCTGCTCCTGCTGGGTGAGACTCTGCTGCTCAATCTGCTGCTGCCATTCCTGGCGAAGACGGTAGAGCGGCTTGTTGAAATATTTCTCCACCTCCTCGTCTCCTCCAAGAGCGGTGCGCACCTGATCCATACGCTGGTTGAGTTCGGCGCTGACCATCTCGTTGTTCACGCTGAGGGAGTCGATCCGGGCCTGCATCAGGAAGAGTTTGGACTCCATCATACTCTCAAGTATCTCGCAGCGGATGTTCTTGTCCGAAGCGTATCCCTGAGCACGGAGCATCTGCACCTGAGATTCGAGGTCGGAGAGGGTGATGAGCTCGTTGCCCACGACCGCCACCGACTTGTCGACCACTCCGGCATATTTCTGCGCCGCCGCAGTGCCGCATACGGAAAGGAGAAGCACGAATAATGCTATTGTTTTCAGGCTGTCTTTCATCTCAATAAATTACAAATTGTTTCTTTTCGAGTGCCGTCTCAAGCAAGTCCCGTTCCAAACCCTTCACGAGAGAGTGTTTCCTTGCACTAAGTATTATGTCGCGGATTCCGTCCGCGCAGAAGTCGAGAGGAGCGACCCCGCTGCGCTGAATATCACAGACATACGCCACGAGCAGGTCTCCGCGACCCTCCGGTTCTATCTTTATCATCCTGTCCTTCATCGCCGCGAGCATCACGGGATAGTCGACTCCGAACTCCGCGGCGAGATCCCTCGCATCCATCCAGACATCCGAATTGTCGAAATATTTCAGCGCGGTGGCCAGCGTGATGGAGTCACTCCTGTGGAACTCGTCATATTCTCCGGAGGATATCTCCTTGAGGATGTGGTCTCTGTTGGGAGAGTCCTTCATCAGATTCACGAAGCGGACTTTTAGTATGGGCCTCTGAAGGACGAAATCGCCCTTGTGCGCAAGATAGTATTCGGAAATCTGGTCGTCGGTGACAAGGGTGTCGAGACGGTCGCTGATGTAGCGCTGCTCGTAGCGGTACTTGACAAGCGAGAGCCTGTAGGCCTCCAGCTCCGCGGACACGTCCATCTCAGACTTGGAGAGCTGGTCTTCGGCCACCTTGAGGTAGAGGCGGTCGGTCGCCCAGGAGTCGATATACCGCGCCACCAGCCTCGCGCTGTCCTCCGGGCTTGTCCTCGGAGGGATGAAGCGGACAAGTTCGGATTTATACAGCTTGTCCTTGCCCACTCTCGCCACCACCTCGTCGTCGTGTACGATGGAAGACACCGCCGTACAGGAGCACAGCACGGACAACGACAGAAGCAATGTTGGCACAAAATTCCGCATAAGCGCAAAAATACAAATATTCCGTCAATTCTCGGCGGTCAGAGCCTCGATTATACGGTCAACCGGAGGACTCACCACCCAGGAGGAGTCTACGGCATTGTTGACAAGCAGGGAAAAGACTATCGTCCGGGACGGGTCGCCGTCGGAAGAAAGGATATACCCGCTGTAGCAGAGTATCCCGTTCATCGAGCCGCTCTTCATCCGGATGCGGCCTCGCATTTCCGCACTCGCGGAGGGGAACTTGAACTCCAGCGTCCCCTTCCCTCCCGGGTACGGAAGAGAAGCCATATAGGCCCCGCTCACGGGAGAGGCGGCCATACTCTTAAGGAAACTGACGAAAAACGATGGTGAGACATAGTTCTTGCGCGAGAGGCCGCTGCCGTCGAAGATGCGGCATCCGTAGGCCGGATTGAGGCCCATCTCGGAGAGAAGCTCCTCCGCAGCCGTGACGCAGGAGTCATATCGGGAAGAATATCCCCTGCTGACGGACACGGCCTTCAGGAGGGTCTCGGCGAAGAAGTTGTCGCTCTCGAAGTTGGTGTCCCGCGCAATCAGGGAGAGCCTCGGGGAGAAGCTGCTCCCCAGAATCGTGAGTTCCGCCGTTTCACGGGCCCGCTCACCGGAATCCGCGACCCCCGGAACGCTCCGGACAAATCCGGACGGACTGATGTCGGCATATCCGCCCTTAACTTCCACCCCTTTGTCCTTCAGGAAGTTGCAGAAATAATACGCACAGGTGTAAGGCGCGAAGCGGTTGGAACATTCGAGGGTGTATCCTCCCCTGCGGTCGGAGGGGAAACTTCCGGCGAATTCTCCCACCGGAGCGAGATGCGTGTTGATGTAATAGACCGTGTTCTTCGTTCTGGCCTTGCCGGTGACGGCGTGGTTGGAATAGCTCATCCACGGAGTGTCAGGATAGCGCGGGCGGATGTCCGGAACCGCTCCAGCCGCTCCTCCGGGAGTGACGAGGAAGTTCTGCGCGTTCTCGAAGAAATTGAGTCCGACAGGCCCAGCGCCGTAATTGGTGCCAAGGTCGTCGTAAGTCCAGCCCATACCCTCCGGAGTCACGCAGTCGAAGAATCTCGGATCGGCTACCACTCTGCCTTCTATGGCCGTGACGCCGGCTTTGACGAGCATTTTGTGCCAGTCTCCGAACACTGCGGCGACAGGCTCGGCGCAGTCGGACTTGGAAGCCGTGGTCGGGTCTCCTCCGCCGATGATGTAGAGGTCCCCGTGCAGTACGCCGTCTCGGATTTCGCCGCTGTAGCCTATCTTGGTCTCGAAACGGTAGTCCGCGCCAAGTGCATACAGCGCGAGACCGGTCGTGATGAGCTTCATATTGGAGGCCGGGACAAGCTTCATCCGGGAATTGAACGATACGAGGGTGTCCCCGTCCATCGTGACGGCGAACACCCCCACCGCAGCGGAGGCGAGAGGCGGACGGGAGCATATCTCCTCGACCTTCTCCTGCACCCCTGTGCGCGGGATAGCAGCAGTCGCGCTCCAGCCGAAAAACTGAAGCGCGACCGATATGACGACTATTGTCCGGATCCTCATTTCTTGACGGACTCCTTCACCACGGCGCTGAGCTTCTCGTAAAGAGCGTCAGTTCTGGTAAGGATTTCCTTGCGGAGGGCCGTATAGTAGGCCTTGCCCGGACCCTCGACTTTAGCATTGGCCTTGTCGCGAAGCTCGTTGTAGAGTTCGACGGCCTCTTCCATCAGGTTCTGCACCTTCCCTTCCGCACTGTCATTGACCGCGGCGGCTACCGAACAGTCCTCGATAAAAGCGCCCAGCACATATTCGATGTCCTTCTTGATACCTCTTAAGTTCATAATCTCTTGTGTTTACAGTTCTGGATTGCAAAGATAGTAAATTTTATTTAATCCGAGGGCTTCGGCGTGTCCGAGTATGCGCCGCACGGCGATGGGAGTCCGTCCGTAGCTGTCCGGGAGTCCGGAACGCAGGGAGTTGATGCGCACCAGCTGCGAGGAGTGGATGATTCTGCCGTCGCCGATATACATAGCCACGTGGGTGACCGCGGCCGGCTTGCCGTCGGGATTGGTCCGCCCGAAGAACACGAGGTCGCCCGGCCTCATCGCGGAGAAGTCGAACGGGACCTCGATTCCGCAGCGTATCTGCTCGCGGGCGTTGCGCGGCAGGACGATTCCGTTCATCATATAGACGAATTTGACCAATCCGCTGCAGTCAAAGTACTTAATGGTATTGCCTCCCCACATATACGGCGTGCCGAGAAGCGTTTTCGCGAAGCTGACAAGATTCTCCCCGGTCGCCCTGCGGGATGCCGTCCACTCGCCGAGCGGGGCCACATCCGTCTCCGGAACCCACGCGCCGCGACCGTCGGCCATCATCACTTCCGTCCATCCCGGTCTGCGTCCGGGGGCCTCGCGGACTATGTCTCCCATCGAGAATTCCCCGACCCTCCCGGAAGCGGCGTCCGGAGCGGCATAGAGATGGCTGTGTTCCGCCGTGCATATCATCTTCGGAGCGGCGATGTAGGCGTCTTTCTGCGCCTCGTCCATAAAGGCGAGGGCGAGGAGGTTGGTCCAGCAGTCCCGGTAATCGGGGGCGTTCACCTTCCGCCAATAGCGGTCAGAGTCCGTCACTTCCAGCACGGTGCCCATAAGGCACTGGCTCTCAAGGGCGGATTCGTAGTCCGGGGCGGCCCGCAGGAAACAGGAGGAGATGTTGACCACCGCCCACCGCGCTTCCGTCCGCTCCTGCCCGGCAAGTTCGAAAGTCTGCCCGATGAAGCACAGCAGCAACGCGGGCAGCAGAGAGTTCCGTTTCATCATCATAACGGGACAAAGATAATAATTCCCGCCTATCCTCCTATCTGCTTCCTGGCGAATGCCATCACGAATGCCGGCGGCTGACCGTTAAGCAGACGCTCCTTCATATAGTCCATATACGGGGTCACGTGTTCGAAGTACATCCTGAGCCCTTCGCAGAGGGAGTTGCGCCGGCTGCCGTCCGGGGCCGTCTCGAAACGGTGCTTGGGACATTCGCCGTGGCAGACGGAAAAGTATTTGCAGCGCAGGCATCCGGACGGCAGCGCGTTGCGTTTGGCAAGGCCGAAACGGATGCGCTTCTCCGATGCGTACAGTTCCTTGAGAGGGGTTTCGCGGATGTTTCCGAGCAGATACTGCGGATATACGAAATGGTCGCAGGAATAGACGTCGCCGTTGTGTTCCACCACGAGCGCGTCCCCGCAGGTTTCGCCCATAGTGCAGACCCCGGGCTGCAGTCCGCACCACAGCGCGAGCGTCGCGTCGAACATCTGCACGTAGCACCCTCCCACGTCCCGCAGGACCCACTGGTCGAAAATGTCGCAGAGGAAGCGTCCGTAACCTTCCGCGGACACGCTCCAAGGGGCGAGTTCCGCCCCCGGGGTCTCCGGAGAGACTATCAGCGGACGGTGGAAGTCCTCACGGGTCACCGTATGCTCGACCGCTGGCAGGAACTGCATATAGCGGCTTCCGACCGTGTCGCGGAAGAAGCGGTAGATTTCCGCTCCCCGACCCTCGCAGAGCCTGTTGACCACGCTCAGGGTATTGAACTCCACCCCGCTCCTGCGGAACATCCTTATGGTCTCCATCACGCGGTCGAAGGTCGGCTTCATCCGCCTGGTGTGTCTGAAGGCGTCGTGGATGTCTTTCGGCCCGTCGAGGGAGACGCCGACAAGGAAGCCGTTGGCCGCGAAGAAGTTGCACCATTCTTCGTTGATGAGCGTTCCGTTGGTCTGTATGGTGTTCTCTATCTTCTTGCCGGCGGCGTATTTGCGCTGGAAAGCTATGGCCTTGCGGTAATAGTCGAGGCCTATGAGCGTAGGTTCGCCCCCGTGCCAGCAGAATGTCACCCTGTCCACTTCGTTGGCCTCGATATACTGCCTGACATACTCTTCGAGCAGCTCGACGCTCATCAGGGACTCCCTGCCGCCGTACTGCACCGCCTTGTCGAGGTAGTAGCAGTAGCTGCAGTCGAGGTTGCAGGCTGACCCCGCAGGCTTGAGCATAGTCATAAACGCCGCCGGCCCGGAGAGCTTCTGCGCATCCTGTATGGTGAATATCTGCTTTTCTTTCATCTCTCTGCGTGATGGGGAAGGATGATGAGACAATGGGACACGGGCACCTGCTATAGTCCTGCTATAGTGTAGAGACCAGGTTGTTCCACTCTTCCTTATGCTCAAACAGAACCGCTTTGTCTGAAGACAAGAGGCTTGTATAATGGTCTATAAAAACTGCGGTATCGTCAAGAAGTCTTAAATAGTATTTCAGCGTTGGCTTGACTCCGTTGACCACCATTTGGCATCCGTGCGTGTTCTTCAGCTTTCTCACCGTTTTCTGAATCTCGGTCAAATCGGATTCGACCGGGTTCTTTGTAGAGAGTATATAATATCGTTTAACCTTTGTCTTTTCGATTTTATTCTTGGCGGTCAGCACTATATCGATTGAGACAGGTATGTCAAACTTGACCTCCACCGCTTCATACGGGGTGCTGTCGGAATTGTCGACCTCGATGTCTCCTATTCTTCCGCTCTGGCTATCTGCGGATGTGTGGCTTTCAAGCGGCTGAAGAACCTTGTCCTCATATCGCCTGCACTCATTCACCACACATTCATAGGCCGCATACAACGCGAGTACCGGCAAGCGGGCGGCTCCGTGGGATTTATATGTGCTGTGGAAGTGCCTGTCAAGAAGATTGACAATCTCTTCTATGGACAGGTTCTGCGGGACCGCCAGTGCTATTTTCTTCTGTTCTCTTTGAATGACAAGTGCTTGCAGCATATAGTCCAGAACCTTCTCCGGAGACAGCGCCTTTTCCTCAATATCATTGAGCACGAGCAGGAAACTTTGCTTAAGTTTCTTTTTGATTGCTCCGGTGTAATTCCGGTCATATGCGACTTTCTGCTCCAGCGACCTGGTAAGCCATCCCGATTCAGACATAGACGGGAAGCTGCATTTTTTAAGGAAAGGGGTTATATGTTTGGTATCGAATGTCCGGCCGCTGTATCCGCCCGGAATTGAGGATTGATGCTTCCTGATGTCCTGTTCGGGATGAAGCATCTTATAAACGACGCTTGTGATGACGACGGTATAGACTCCCCTGTTTGCCTCCGATTCAGCGATTATCGTATCTATCGCCTCCGAATGCTCCCGGTCCAAATCCGACTGTATCTTTCCGGCTTCCGCAACCTCCTCCAATGCTTTACTGTAAGCTTCAGACAGCAATGTATCCACATTTTTCATAGCAGTTGTATTTTGATTTGTTCTATTATTTCCCGTATCATCGGTATACAGACGGAGTTCCCGACCTGACGATATTCTTCGCCAAGATTCTTGTCTTTGATGAACTTGTCGGGAAAGCCCATCAGTCTGTAGCACTCGTTGATTGTGAGTTTCCTCACGACACTTCCGTCATAAATCCAGAATCTCCCCGAAGTCTCCTGGGATGGGATGGCCGGGTGTACGCCGTCGATATGGTAAATTCTGTTGGGCTGCTTGTGAACTCTCGAGAGGTTTTCGGTCCCCGGTCTTACGCCGGCCTTTCTGGTGGCCTTGTTTCTGTAACCGGCGAAAATCAGGCCGGAAGGCTGGCGTTTGCAGTCGGCAAGTATCGTATATGGCTCTTTAAGATATTCGAATCGAGTGTCAGGGGGGTCCATTATGTCCCTGATGTTCTTTTGCGGGAGTGTCTTGATTCTGCTGAAATCGAACATCTTGTCCTTGCTTCCGATAATGATGATTCTTTCCCTGTTCTGAGGAACGCCGAAATCGGAAGCATTCAGCACCTTGTACGAGCAGATGTATCCGAGACTTTTAAGCCCGTCGAGAATCGTCTTGAAGGTTTTCCCTTCGTTGTGGTATACAAGATGCTTGACATTCTCCAGAAACACGACCTTGGGATTCCTTGCCTCGATAATCTTGAAAACATTGTAAATCAATGTTCCGCGCGTGTCTTCAAATCCTTTCATCTTGCCGGATATGCTGAATGGCTGGCAAGGAAACCCCGCAGTAAGGACATCGTGGTGAGGGATATATTC